>CAYQDH010000018.1:12893-25441 GCA_964416075.1 uncultured Anaerolineales bacterium
ACATGCAGATCGATACTCTTTTTATACGCAATCTGCTGGGCATCGAAGAGACAGCCTACTACCAGGCCTCATTACGAATCATCGTGGGCGTCAATATGCTGGCCACTTTTCTGATCAATGCCTTTTATCCCCGTGTGGCGTCCAGTTTCAAGAATGGCATTGCCACGGCGAATCTGAAAAACAGCCTCCAGATGATGCGTGCACTGACTCTAGCGGGTATCTTGATTAGTTTTGGCTTGTTTCTGGCTGCTGAACCCCTGCTCCACCTGGTGTATGGCTCCAAAATGGCCCCCAGTGTACCGGTCTTTCGGGTGGCCGCCTTTATCCCCCTGGTTCGATTCATTTCCGGGGGATACGGCATTGTCCTGATATCCATTCACCGCCAGAACGTCCAGGTGGTCGGGGCAGTCGTCGCTGCAGTGATTATTGCCGCCTTGGATTGGTTTCTCGTGCCCAGGGCCGGGTATGTCGTTGCAGCCTGGGTCAACCTCCTGGCCAATACGGTTGTGCTGGGGATCTTTCTCGCTGTGATCCTCAAGGAGTTGCGCTCGACCCTGATGACAGTCAATCTCTCCGAGTTATATCGCGATACGCTGGCTTTTGGGGCCATCGGCGCCCGTGCGGCGAGGCGAGTGTTCTCCGCAACTCGCTGAGGAAACTGAGCCGCAGTCTCGCGTGGCCAAGGACTCGCTTTCTCATGCTAAAGAAGGGCCCTTACACACTCCGGTATGCCGCTCTCATTCCTTGTGCCCTGCTCGTCATTCAGCTTGGCAGCCTCTTGAGTGCGAACGCCGGTCAGGCTGTTTGGTTGTCCTTTCTGGTGCGCGGCGGAGTGGAGCAATACAAGCTCGGCATCGCGAAATCCCTTTTCGATGCGGCCTTGTGGCTCGACCCTGAGAATAGTTCGGCGCGGGCAGGCCAGGGATACGTCTTGCTTCGTAGCCACCACGATGCCGAGGCTTTACAGTCGCTTTTGGCCTCCATTCGAGCGAACCCAAGTGACCCATTCGTCTATAGCACGACGCTGCGCATACTCTACCAACGAGACGAGGTCGCCCAAGCACTCGAGTTACTCGCATCGTCTCCTCCCCAGCAGATGAGCATGGAACTGGCCGATTATATCACCCTGGTCTATTTGCAGCGGGGCGACGATGGCGCCTGGACCAAGATTCTGCGGCTCAGGCCCGCTGATCTCTATGCCCACTACCGGCTTTGGGAACGGGCCTCGGCCTCGCAAGACCAGGCCAGTGCGGATCAACACCTGCAGGCCCTACAACAGTTCCCCCAATCTGCCCTCTACCCCCGTGCTCCTGAATTGTCGGAGGTAGAGTGGGGCCTCCTGCCGACCTTGTATGCTCGTGGCCTCTGGTCCTCTCAGTTCACGGCTCGAGTCGTCTCTGACCTGGTCTGGCAGAGGCCCAGCAGCATGGCGCTGGAGCATCTCCTCGATGATCTGGCCAAGGATTATCCCCTTGAACAGCAATGGGCTTTTCTACGCGGCCAGCTCTATGAGCGTCGAGGAGAATGGGACCTCGCCGTGGCTGCCTATCGCCAGGTTTTGCAGGTTGCGCCTTTACAGGATCTCGCGCGACTGCGCCTTGCCCTCACCTTATACCGGCGGGGGGCTAGCTCTTGCGCCAGCGCTGGGGATTTGGAGACAGCTTACGAGTTTCTCACCGAGTACCATCGGGTCGCGGCACAGGACACGCAATGCTTACGTGCTCTAGTGTCCCTCTCCAAGCACGTGGATCCTCTGCAGACGGACGCCTGGCAGCGCGAACTGGATGCTCTAGTGGACCCTCGACAGCAGGCGGCCAGCAGCCTATCGGTGGCAGCCGAGTCTCTGGAGATTGGCCCGAACCTGTTGGCCAATCCGGGCTTTGAGGTGTGGCCTGCGGATGGTGAGCTCTATGGCTGGGAACCCCTCGATGCCAGCCGTTACGAATATTCTGGCCCTGCCCTTTTCATCATGGGCGTCGAGCCTTGTGCTCTCGATGGCGCGACCTCGGCGCGCATCGATGCCCTGTGGCTTGGTGAAAAGATCGACCGAGGCCGGCCCCGGGCGGGCCTTTGGGCCCTGAATGCCACCCTGGGTAAGGTTGCGGATTTCGTGCTCGAGCCAGGAGCCAAGTACGTGGCCACCATCGAGTACAAAAGCGAGGATGCGGGGGTCTCCTTGTGGTTTGCCGGCAACGCCCAGGTCTCGCCCGGCGGCGAACAGCTATTTCCCTCGACCAAAGGGCAAACGAGGGTGGCTTCTCTGCTGCTGCAGGCAACGGCCGAGACCCGCGTATCCCTGCTCATTCGTCAGGTAGGCGAAGGTACACTCATTGTAGATAATGTGTCCTTACACAGGGTCACTCCTGTGGGGCCGGGGGGATCGTGAGACTCCTCAAACGGCTGGCCGATGGAGCGCTCAAGGCCTTTTTCCTCACCTTTCCCTTGCTGAACGTAGGCCTGGCGATGGGCAGTTATCCCTTGCCTATACCCACCTGCTTTTTGCTCATCTACATAGCTGCTATCCTGGGCCAGGGCCGCATCCGCATTCGCCCCACAATACTTGTTTCCGCCGTCCTCTTTGCCGCTTGGGCCACCGCGGTCACCATTTTCCGCCACTCGCTATCTAGTTTCATGCCATCTCTTCTCATATTAATGGTGTTGTGGGCGCCCTTTTGGTTGTTCGATCGAGACTTGGATGCTCTTCATACTTGCAGCGCCTGGTTTATTGGGGGCCTGGTCATATGTCTTGCTGTCGCTTTCTACCAGCTTATGACCAATCTCATCCCCTTACCTACCGTAGAGAGTATTGTGCCCACTATCGTTGCTCAACGGACGGCCCCCGCAGGCCGTTTCCTGCGGCTGAATGCATTGATGGTCGAGCCATCGTTCTTGGCCATCTACCTCGCTTTTGCGTATATGGTGCTTGACCGGCTTTGGCAAGGCCCCCAAGCGGCCAAGTTACTGCTCAAGGGGGCTACGCTTTTCTTCATGGTGTTCACATTTTCTCTGTCCGGTATTGGCGTCTGGCTCGCTTACATGGGCTACAAATACCTGGTTTTGCTTCGATACAGGCGTTGGTTCAAACGGATCGCTCTGACCCTCATGGGGGTCGCTTTGCTGGGGTTCGCTCTTGTACTGTTCACGGGCTGGGACACCCCGGCGCGCTACGTACAGTATCTCCAGGCGCGACTGCAAAAGAGCGTTGATGTTATTGCTACCGGGGACCTCACTGATACCTCGAGCGAGGGGCAACGGGCGGGGGCCATCTCTCTCGCTCTCTTCTATATACAGCACGGGAACGCCTTATGGGGAGAGGGATACTCTGAGAGTGAAGCATGGGTCGATCGCCATTTCGCCACGGTTGGCGGATATGTGCACAATCTGTACTCATATCTGCTCATATCTGTTGGTTTGGTAGGATTTGGGCTATATCTCAATTTCCTGAACAGCCTCCACTTGCCCCTGCTCGGGCGTGACGACCCTTACCATCAGGCTTTTTTCTTTGCCTGGCTGGTGACGGCCATGGCCACGGGCCACCTGATCTTTTACTACTACTGGGGGTATCTATACCTTCTTTACTTTGTTCGCCTCGCGACAACCCGGCCGCCCAGTTTGCGCGCCTGAATCGCTCGCGTATGATAGGCTTGCTTTGTGCGGTTTCTGGTCTTGCAGACGGCTGCCAGGCCCAACGACTTGCTATGTGACGGGATGGCCATTGAGCATGCGCGTAGCTCTTGTAGATTTGCTGACCATGAGCCCTTTCTATGACTACCATCTGGCCGAGTCCCTCGCCCCCTTGGTTGATGATCTGACCCTCTATGCTATTACCTATCATCTGGACCCTGCCTACTGGAGCACGTTGCCCTGTAAGCGCGCGACTGGGGCGCTCGATATCGTCTCCAAGTTGGGGATCAAAAGCAGCTCGCTGCGCCGCGCCCTGAAAACCGGCGAGTATATCGCCAACTGGTCCTCGTTGGGTATGCGATGGCGATGGCAACGTCCCGATATTCTCCATGTGCAATGGCTCCCCTTGCTCTCTCGTACGTCGCTGGAGCTCGGCTTTGTGTCCGGCGCGCAGCGACTCGGTATCCCCCTAGTCTACACCATGCACAACCTGTTGCCCCACGACCTGGCCCCGGAGTCGGCGCAGATCAAGGCGCGCTATGCGACACTGTACCACATGGCTGATGCCCTGATCGTTCATACGGAGGCAGATCGCCAAGATCTTGTTAGGGATTTTGACTTGCCCATCTCCAGGATTTTCAAGATCAACCAGGGAGCCGTTCTCCATGGCCGGCCCTTTGCCGGAGATAGAAGCCAAGCTCGTCGGGAACTGGAATGGGAGGATGACTGGTTCATATTCCTCGTTCTCGGAGTGATACGCCCCTACAAGGGGATTGAAGAAGCCTTGCACGCCATGGCCTTGCTGGCCGCCCAGGAACCGCGAGCTCGCCTGGTGGTTGCCGGCCAGGGTGAGGCAGGCTATGTCTCATCGCTGCTCAAGATGGCTACTGCCCTGGGTGTAGCGGCTCACACAATCTGGGACTTGAATTTCGTGCCCAGTTCGAAGGTGCCCCTCTATTACGCCGCCAGTGACGTGGCATTCTTTCCCTACCGTTCCATCTCGCAAAGCGGAGCGCTGCTCACGGCAGCTGGCTTGGGCTCCTGTATTCTGGCGGCCAGTGTGGGGGGGCTTGCCGAGGTCATCGTAGACAACCAGACCGGTCTCCTGTGGACATCTCAGGATTCTGCCGATTTGGCGCGACAAATGCGACGCGCCATGCAGCTCGAGCCCACACAAAGGGCCCAACTGGGGGCTAGCGTTCGGCGCCATGTGCTTCAAGAGCACTCTTGGGACAAGATCGCTTCACAGACCCTGCGCGTGTACGAGCGGGCTAGGCTGAGACGAGAAGAGCAATCCTCGATGCCGGATTAGGCGCTGGAGCAAACACAAAGCGGAGGTCGATCCGTGCGCATACTCTACATACACCAGTATTTCAAAACCCGGGCCGGCTCGGGCAGCACCAGATCCTTCGAGTTCGCTCGTCGTTGGGTGCAGCGTGGACACACCGTGACCCTGATCACAGGGGTCACCGATCGCAGCGATCTCGGTAGCCACCGTCACCTCTCCAGGCATAATGTCGAGGGCATCGATGTCTTGGCCATCAACACCCGTTATTCCAACTACATGTCATTCCTGCGTCGTATCGCCGCCTTTTTCGATTTTATGTTTTGGGCCACGTGGGTCGGCCTTAACGACGTGGGCCCTATCGATGCGATCCTGGCCACCTCCACCCCGCTCACCGTGGGCATCCCTGGCTATCTCCTCAGTGTGTGGAAACGGGCGCCCATGATCTTTGAGATTCGCGATCTATGGCCCGAGGCCCCCATTCAGTTGGGCGCCCTTCGCAATCCCTTGGCCATTGGGTTAGCCAGGTTCCTGGAGCGTTTCCTCTACCGTGTGGCAGCCCACATTGTGACCCTCTCGCCGGGGATGTTCGATGCCCTGCGACAGATGGGGGTATCCCAGAACAAGATGTCGATGATCCCCAATTGCTGCGACCTGGACCTCTTTGCACCGCGTGAACCGGCTCCCGCGCTTTTGGAGCAGTATGGGGTGCAGGGCAGATTCGTGGCTCTCTATGCCGGGGCTATGGGTATCGCCAACGGCCTCAGCGTTGCCCTGGATATAGCCCGTGTTTTGCAGCGTCGTGATAGCACGGTTCATCTACTGTTGATTGGGGATGGCAAAGAGAGACCTGCGCTCCAGCGTGCGGCCGCAGATGACCATCTCCATAACGTCACCTTTCTGCCATGGCTCCCCAAATCCGATCTCGTCGAGATCATGGCCATGGCCGATGTCTGCCTTGTGCTCTTTGCCCCCTTGCCCGTACTGCAGACCAGCTCCCCAAACAAGTTCTTCGATGCGCTGGCCTTGGGTCGCCCTGTTTTGATCAATTATGCTGGATGGATGCGCGATCTTCTTGACCAACATGGGGCGGGTGTGGCCGTTCCATCGAACGATCCACAGGAGATGGCCGAGGCTCTGCTGGCCCTGCAGGCTGATCCCGCGCGCCTGCACGATATGGGTCGCCGGGCCCGCGCCCTAGCGGAACAACAGTTTGACCGAGACCGCATGTCGGACGAGTACGAGGCGCTTCTCGAAAAGGTTGTGCGGTCTCGAGCAGGAAGGTCCATGAGCAACAAGAGGCTGCAGATCTGGGCCAAACGAGCGATCGACATCCTGGTCAGCTTGCTGGCGCTGGTCTTGCTCAGCCCCATATTGCTGCTCATCATGCTCGCCCTCAAGCTCTCCTCCAAGGGCCCGGTCTTCTTTCGTCAGCAGCGCCCCGGGCTTTACGGCAAGCCTTTCACCCTGTGCAAGTTCTGCAGCATGGTGGATGCCTACGATGTCCAAGGCCATCCGTTGCCCCCAGAACAACGCATCACCCGCCTGGGTCGTATCCTCCGGGCCACCAGCCTGGATGAGCTGCCCGAGCTCTGGAATATACTCAAGGGTGAAATGAGCCTGGTGGGTCCAAGGCCCCTTCTGATGCGCTATCTCGATCGCTATACCCCCGAGCAAGCTCGGCGTCATGAGGTCAAGCCTGGTCTTACCGGGTGGGCACAGGTCCATGGCCGCAACGCAGTCGGTTGGGAGGAACGCCTTGCCCTCGACGTCTACTATGTGGATCACTGGTCGTTGGCCCTGGATTTCCAGATCCTGATGCGTACCTTGTCCACGGTCATCAAGCGCGAGGGGATCGATGAGCCCGGCCGCGTAGCCATGTCCGAGTTTATGGGCACACAGAAAAAGAACGAGTGATGCAGAATGACCTGCAATCCCCACGGTTGCATAGGATGTATGATCTAAGGAGACTGCACAATGCATGGTCCTGACTTCGAACGGCCGAGTAAAGACATTATTGACGTGCTCAAGCGTGGAAGCACGGCATCGATCACTACGATCCTGCGCCGGCAGGGGATCGAGAATTCGTGGATGGATATCAAGCCCCTGGTGCCGGGCGCCAAGATTGCGGGTCCCGCTGTCACGATCCGCACGTTGCCGGGCCGCGGCGACCTGGAACCTCGCGCCCACGCAGACGGCACGCTTTTCCCCCGCCATCCTGAAGAAGCCATCGATGCCGTCATACCCGGCGACGTCATGGTTCAGGACGGGGGTGCCCATGTGCGGGGAGCCATCTTTGGCGACCTGCTGACCCTCCGCCTGGAGGTCCGTGGGGCCGCTGGACTGGTCTGCGACATGCCCATTCGTGATGCTCCCCTCTTGCGGCAGCAGCCCGTGCCCGTCTTTGCGCGCACCGCTCAAAGCCCTGGCGCCCTGGTCTTTAACCCCGACTACAATGTGCCCATCGGTTGCGCCGGTGTACTCGTCTTTCCGGGCGATATCATCGTGGGGGATGATGACGGCGTGGTGGTCGTCCCCCGCGCTCTCGCCAACCTCGTGGTCGACGAGATCATGCAGTTCGAGGACCGCGAAGACTGGATCCGCCTGATGCTACGCCAGGGGGCCCCTTTGCATGGGCTCTATCCTCCCACCCCTGAGATGGAAGTGCGATTTCAGGCCTGGCGCAAACAGCAGGGTCGGTAGTCGAGGCATCCTGCCTCGTCTTTTCCTGGCCCGAGGTGCGAGGTCAGTCTTGCCTTGCGCCGGAACCAGCTCACATATCCATGGAGCTTTGATGACCAAGCGTACTCGGCCTTATGTTCATCCAGATCCCAGCAGCAAGAAACGATCACTGCCACGTCTTGCCCCTGCGGAGGTCTCTCCCCAGGCCAAGCCGGTCTCGCCGTTTCTCTCCATCTGGACTAGACCGCGCGAAACGATTCGCCGCATCGTGGACACGGACCCGACCAAGTATGTCATTGCCCTCACCCTCTCGAGCGGGCTCGTGACGTCGGTCGTGCTCCTCATCGCCTCAGGTCTGGTCAGTTCTTTACCTTTACTCACCGTCCTTGGCATTGCCATCGTTCTGGGACCCGTTGCCAACATCATTTTCCTATATATCGGCAGCGCCATGTGGCGCTTGACGGGTCGTTGGCTCGGCGGCCGAGCATCTCCCCAAGAGGCGAGGGCGGCATGGGCCTGGTCGAGTTGGCCGACGATGTTCAGTACGGCATTACTCGCCCCAATACGGATGGTTCTCGATGGCATTCCTGGTGCGCCTAACACATTCGAAATCTCTAGCGCCTTGTTTAAAATCCTCTGGGGAGGCTATCCTGCTCTTGCCACGAGCATGCAGCTCTGGACCACCGTCATTATGCTCAAGTGTTTCGCTGAGGTACATCGATTTTCGGCATGGCGAGCGTGGGCCGCGTTCATAATCTGGTCTTTTGTGATTGCTATCCTTCTAGCCTGTATTGTTGTGGCGTTGGGCACGTTAACTCAAATCATAATCTGACCGGAACGGGAAGGTTGAACAATCCTGTTCTCAGCCGCAAAAACTTGCATTCTCGCTGCAATCTGCTATAATCACACCGTTCGGGCAGGTAGCCCAGTTGGTTAGAGCGCCACGTTGACATCGTGGAGGCCGTAGGTTCGAGTCCTATCCTGCCCATCGGGCCATCGCTGCAAGGTGATGGCCCTTTTTTGCGCCTGGCGCCCGGCGTGCGCCTGACGCACGACATAAAAAGGCGGACCTGAGAAACCTCAGATCCGCCTTTTCATCCACCTGTGTGGCGCCGATGTGCAGGCCTCAAGGACGAGGAGCCTGCATGACAACGGCTCTTACTTGACGTCGACGCCAGCGCCGACCGCCTCGAGCTTTTCCTTGGCTGCAGCTGCCGCTTCCTTGGTCACGGCCTTGAGCACCGTGGAGGGCGCCCCATCGACCACTTCCTTAGCCTCGCGCAGGCCCAGGCTGGTCAGCTCGCGCACGACCTTGATGACCTGGATCTTCTGGTCGCCGACTGCCTTCAGGATGACGTCGAACTCGGTCTGCTCTTCCACTTCCACGACCGCAGGCGCAGCCTCTGCCGCAGCAGGACCGGCTGCCATCATAGCCATTGGCGCAGCAGCGCTGACGCCAAACTTGGCCTCGAGGGCCTTCACTAGGTCCGCCAGATCGAGGACCGTCATGTTCGCAATAGCTTCGATGATTTCTTCCTTTGTCACCTTATACCTCCAATAGTCTGGTGTTTGATTTCACCACATGGTTGCCGCAAAAGACCGATTCCCAACAGTCCAATCAGCCCGCTGGCTGCTCCAACTGCTGCGCACGCGCATTGAGCACATTCATCACGCCGCGAACGAGAGCGGCCAGGGTGCCCACAAAGCTGCTCACCGGAGCCTGAATGCCACCGATGACGCGGCCAAGCATAACCTCGCGAGAGGGTAGCGTGGTCAGAGAACGAACCTGCTCAACATTCACGATCTGGTTGCCCACGATGCCGCCTCTGACCTTAAAGACCGCTTCGTTCAGCCGGGCAAAATCCATGACCACCTTGGTGCCGGCGCTTACATCACCGTAAATCATCGCCACCATTGAGGGGCCATTCATCATC
Source organism: uncultured Anaerolineales bacterium (assembly GCA_964416075.1). Classification (GTDB taxonomy): domain Bacteria; phylum Chloroflexota; class Anaerolineae; order UBA1429; family UBA1429; genus CAYQDH01. The sequence continues at coordinate 22,419 of CAYQDH010000018.1, forward strand.
TCGGCCGAAGTGGGCCGCTCCAACTGCTCCAGTGCCAGCCGCATGAGCGTGTTTTTCACTACAACAAGTTCCGCTCCGGCACCACGAAGCTGCTGCCGGAAATCCGCAGCTTGCGGCACCGACATGTTACGATAGTTGCCCCAAATCACCACCGGGGCCCGTTCCAGCTTGTCTACGTAACTCTTTAGGATGACCTCTTTTTGCTCACGAGAGAGTGCCAAGGGTTCTCACCTCCTTACAAAAGAAAAATCCTCGTACCATGCCGGCACGAGGATTGACCAGCGCATACGCTGGCGCCTATTCCACATTATCCTCGCCTCGGCAGGTCTTGCTCGATTAAGCGCTCTATGGCGCCCCTGCTGTCTACAGCCGATCGGTATTCAGTTTAGGCTGCGTGTATATTCTGTGCAGCGTTCAGATCGATCCGGATGCCCGGAGCCATCGTCGCAGTCAAGGTGACGCGCTCGATGAACTGCCCCTTAACGGTCGTGGGCCTAGCGCGCAACACGGCGTCCATCACAGCCGACCAGTTGGTCATCAACTGCTCTGGCGTAAAACTAATCTTCCCGATGGGAATATGCAGGTTGGCGAGCCGGTCCGTGCGGAATTCCACACGACCCTGTCGCAACTGATTGATGGTGTTCGGGATATCTCCGGGCTGCACGATGGTCCCTGCCTTTGGGTTAGGCATCAACCCGCGAGAGCCCAGGACACGCCCCAGACGGCCGATCTTGCCCATCACTTGTGGTACAGCCACGGCCACGTCGAACTCCAGCCAGCCCTCTTGAATCTTGGTCACGTACTCGTCCGTACCCACATAGTCAGCGCCCGCTTCTTGAGCCAGGCGGGCAGCATCACCCTCCGCAAAGACAAGGATGCGTACGCTCTTGCCTGTGCCAGCGGGCAGCGTTACGGTGGTTCGGATCTGTTGGTCGGCGCGTCGAGGGTCGACATTCAGCCGCATATGCACTTCTACGGTCTCGTCGAACTTGGCATACGCCACTTGCTTGAGCAAGCTGACAGCTTCAACGGGCTCATATGCCTTGAGCCGATCCACTAATTGTACTTTTCCCCGGTAATTCTTGCCGTGCTTGGCCATCTTTTTCTCCCTGTGGTTCTGACGGAGATTGGGGCAAACCCAATCATCCTCCCACCCTCAAATAACCTATTCCTTAACCGTGATTCCCATGCTGCGAGCGGTGCCCTCGATCATCCTCATGGCCCCCTCGACATCCAACGCATTGAGATCCTTCATCTTCAGTTCCGCGATCTCACGGACTTGCTGCCGTGAAACCTGGCCCACGGTGCTTTTGTTCGGCGTCGCAGAGCCCTTGGTCACGCCAGCCGCCTTGAGCAGCAGGTCCTTGGCTGGAGGAGTCTTTGTGACAAAGGTAAACGATCGATCCTGGTAAACGGTGATCTCCACCGGGATAATCGAGCCTGCCTGCGCCTGTGTGCGCGCGTTATAGTCCTTGCAGAACTGCATGATGTTCACCCCATGCTGACCCAACGCGGGTCCGATAGGGGGTGCCGGGTTCGCTTTGCCGGCAGCAATCTGTAGCTTGACGATTGCAACGACCTTTTTCGCCATCTTGCTCTCTACCTCTTCCTAGCCGGGCTCGATGAACCGAGCTCGGCGGGCCCTAGATTTTCTCGACCTGCAGGAAATCCATCTCCACGGGGGTCTCGCGACCAAAGAACGAAACCAGCACCCGCACCTTGCCACGCTCCGGATACAACTCATCGACGACGGCCATGAAATCGGCAAACGGACCCTCGACGATGCGTACCGTCTCGCCTATGCGGAAACTTACCTTGATGCGTGGCTGTTCGGTCTCCATGCGCTGCAGGATCTTGTCTACTTCTTCCTGGCTGAGCGGCAAGGGTTTTGACCCTGAGCCCACAAAGCCGGTCACGCCCGGCGTATTACGCACCACATACCAGGACTCATCGTCCATGATCATATGCACTAGGATATATCCGGGGAATACCCGGCGACGACTCGTGCGCCGCTGGCCATCGCGGATCTCTACCTCTTCCTCGGTGGGCACGATGACACGAAAGATCTTGTCCTGCATGCCCATGGTCTCGATACGCTGCTCAAGGTTCTTCTTAACCTTGTTCTCATAGCCCGAGTAACTGTGTACCACATACCAGGAACGCTCGTCTGAGACGGCTTCTTGGCCCTCGGCATCGCCTCCGGCGTCGTCTTCGGCGACGACTTGCTGATCTTCTAAAGGTTCCTGCAAATTGGGATCCATCTAGTACCTCAAGCCCATACCGCTAGCCAATGATCCAGGTGAACAACTTGGCAAAGACCCAGTCGACGAAACCCAGAAACGCGCTCATCGCAGCAGTAACCCCCAACACGATCAACGTCAAGTTGGTCGTGGTCTTTCTTGAGGGCCACACAACCTTGCGAATCTCGGCCCGCACCTCCTTGAAATAGCGGATGATGCGGCTTTCCTTCTTCTCTTTCTCTTTGCCCTTATCTTTTTCTGGCGTTGCCGTCGCTGCGGCCTTTTTGAACAACATGACTCTGGACCACCTTTGTCGCCGGATACTTTCCATCACGGGCCAACGCTGGATTGGTGATTCTCTTGGCTAGAACCTTTGCCGACCATCAGCACAGTATCCTAAAACATGAAAAGGCAGGCGAGGCAGGAATCGAACCCGCAACCTACGGTTTTGGAGACCGTTGCTCTGCCAGTTGAGCTACTCGCCTGCAATAACGCGCTAACGCTCTTCCCGATGGGTGGTGTGTTTGCGACAGCGCGGGCAGTACTTTTCCAGCGAGATCCTGCCGCTATCGTTCTTGCGGTTCTTCTCGCTTGTATAGTTCCTTTCCTTGCACTCGGTGCAGGAAAGCGTGACAACGATCCGATTTTCTTTCTTGGCCATTTTGATTCGAGCCCGACGCCGGACGGGGCCGGTTGGGGGCTCTTACCTCCAACAAATTCGTTTCCAAACTAGACTATTCGATAACCTTTGTCAGGACGCCAGCGCCGACGGTGCGGCCACCC
>CAYQDH010000019.1:0-24979 GCA_964416075.1 uncultured Anaerolineales bacterium
GCATGGGAGAGGGGCCGGGGGTGAGGGCCTCTTTGCCCCTTTGCCTCTCCCCCCCTATAATCCCCATCAGCCCCATGCGCCCTCGGAATCCTTCCCCGTGGCGCGGGGCCATCCATGCGAGACAAGGAGCCAACAGTGACCAAGACCATGCGTGGCGTGATGTTCCTCGGACACGGGCAGGTGGAGGTGCGCGAGTTCCCCGTGCCCACGCCTGAGGGAACTGAAGTGCTGGTGCAGGTCAAGGCTGCCGGGATTTGCGGCAGCGACATGCACCGTTACCATCTAAAGCCGGAAGAGATACCCCCCACCATCCGCGGCCACGAGCCCAGCGGCGTGGTGGCCGCGGTGGGGGACGCCGTGACCTTTGTCAAGGTGGGGGATCGCGTGTCGGTGTACCATGCCCCCGCCTGCAACCACTGCGAGCCCTGCGCCCAGGGCTACTTTTTTAACTGCACCACCATCGGGCCGGGTTGGCGGCTGGGTAACAAGCCCCATGGCGGCGATGCCGACTATGTGCTTGTCGACCAGAACGTCTGCTTCAAGCTCCCGGACGAGCTAAACTACGAGGATGGCGCCATCATCGCCTGCGCCGGTGGAACTGCCTACCACGCCCTAAACCGGGGCGGCGGGGTGCGTGGCGGCCAGTTTGTGCTCGTGTCCGGGCTGGGACCGGTGGGCTTGTGCGTGGTGCTCTTGGCCCACGCCATGGGGGCCGCCGTCATCGGGGTCGATCCTTCGGGCTATCGCCGCGATCTGGCCCTCAAGCATGGCGCTTCCTTTGTCATCGATCCCTTGCAGCAGAACATGATCGACGAGGTCAAGCGCATCACCGGCGAAGGGGCTGAGTTGGCCGTCGAGACCTCGGGCAACGACCAGGCACGCATCGATCTCCTCCGCTGCACCCCTTACCAGGCTACCCTGGTCTATGTGGGCATCGGGGGGCGTGCGGCCAACCTCATGCTCGGCCCTGGCCTCGGCGAGCGCTGCCTCACCGGCTCGAACATGTTCACCCATGCTGATTATTACGCGCTGGTGCGCCTTATGCTGCGCCAGGGACTGCACTTCTCGGACCTGGTCACGCATCGCTTCCCTATCGAGCGAGCTAAGGAAGGCTTTGACCTCATGGAGACGCGCGAAACGGGCAAGGTGATGCTCATCTGGCCGTAAAGAAGAGGATTTTGGTCCGCATTTGACAGAAAACGCTAATCTGGATATCATCCAGTTTACCGTAATGTCGGCCGTCATGCGCGGCTTGGCAGTCGATTGGGCGTTCCTGCGATGCCCCCACACACCCGGAGACCAACGCGTCCTTGATCGGAAACCGTGACCTGCGCGCTCTCTATCGTACCGCACGGCCTGTCCGGCTGGCTTCCCCCCTCTTTGGCATCATCGCCATCGCGCTGATGCTCATTACCGGTGGTTCAATATGGCGCCAGCGTGCGTGGCTCTCGCCGCTGGCGCAGTTTGCTTCCGGGGACCCAGAGGGCGTGTCAGTCCAGGATCCCAACCCCGCAGAGGGGCCAGCTGTTGTGCTCACCCCCGTCACGCCGATGGCCCTCGATCCGACGCCGACTGTCGCGCCTACAGTAGCACCGACCGGGGCGCCTACCCAAGAGCCAGAATTGCCCCAGTCCACGGCTACCCCGATGCTCGAACCCACCGTCACCGCGACTCTAGAGCCCACCCTTGAGCTCATGGCCACCGCAACTCTCGAGCCTATCGTCACGGCGACCCTGGAACCTACACTCGAGCCTACCAACCAACCTGACCCAGACCCATCGCTGGCGCAGCTCCCGGCCGCTTCCTCTGCACCCGTGCGCATAGTCGCCCCCGCCATCGAGCTGGACCAGCCAGTCGTCACGGTGGGCTGGCATCAGGAGACGGTCAATAGCAAGCTCGTCTCAGTATGGGACGTAGCCCAATTTGCGGTGGGCTGGCACAAGAACTCGCAATTGCCCGGCCAGGGTGGCAATATCGTCTTGGCCGGACACAACAACATCTATGGCGAGGTCTTCAAGCGCCTGGAAGAGCTTGACTCCGGCGACTTGGTCACCATCTATGCCGACGGTCACGGCTATGACTATGCCGTCGAGTCCACGGTCATCGTCAAGGAAGAGGGAGCTACCCCCGAGGAAAAGGCAGCCAACGTTCGCTGGATCGGCTCCTATCCCGACGAGCGGCTCACTTTGGTCGCTTGTTACCCTTACACCGGCAACTCCCACCGTATCCTCATCATCGCCCGCCCGCGATTCAAGGTCTCCTAGCAGCGTTTTCAGGGGGTCCCTCGTCATTCTCATGGCGCGACCCTTGGGACTCTTTGTCACTGTCCTCTGGTTTGCTCCTACATATTATGTAGACGCCTGTACCCAGCTTGGTTCTCCCCCCTCCCAGAATATACATAATCCTGTCGATGATAGAACTCACCCTCCGTAGTACACTGGGTTCAGTAGAGATTAACATCTCCACTGAACTGAATGGCACAGGAGGTCTATCATGTTGACCAGACGTCAGTATAGAGTATGGGCTCTAGCCTTTGCCTTGCTCGTTGTGGGTCTGCTGGCTGCGCTTCCCGCACTGGCCGATCCGGGGATCCGCCTCGGCCCGCCCGATGCACCGGCGACAGGGTACGCTGCGCTCAGCGCCCCTGCGGCCCTTCCCGTGACAGGCATCCAGTCATCGACACGCCCCTGGCATACCGTGGGCGAGATACCGCGAGTGAAGGTCGAGGCGCGCCCATGGCACACTATGTTCGAGTTGAGGCAAGTGGAGGCTGGGCTCGCCCGCTAAGGCTGCCCCGCCCAGCGACACTGCGTAGTGAGTGGGGCTTGACCACCGCTTAGCAAAGAACGCCGCTAAGAATGGTTAAGGATCGCGGTTCGTTTTGTGTAGGTGGGCGCTCTGCAAAGGGCGCCTGTTTTTTCCGAGATACCTTGTTTGTTGACCAAGCACGAATCTCATTCTTGCTGCGGGGGAGTGATGCCAGGTGTCACGATTCTCGCGGGGGGGAGAGATCTAGTGCTTGGCAGGTTGGGGAGGTTAGAATGCTAACAGCTAAAATGTCGAAAATGATGATCATTGGAATGTTACTGTCGATGCTGGCGCTAGTGGCGGCCTGGCCTCTATCGGCTCAGGGACCGTCCGGATTGGCGGGCTTTGGCACCGCTTCGGAGCGCGACCGCGACCAGTGGGAGATCGTGGCCAACCAGTTGGCGGCCTCAGGATATACGCTGGACGCTAACGCGGGCCAGGCCACTGCGGTGGCCGCCGCCCCTGCGGCGCTTCCCATGACCGGTGCGGCTCGGGCCATCCTACCGGCCTCTGATGCACCTGGGGCGCGCGAGCAGTTGGAGATCGTGGCATATCAACTGGCGGCCTCTGGCGTACAGTTCGATGTGAGTAGCCCAGGGGTTCTCCCTGTGACCGGCGGTGGCGCCGACCAGGTGCCCCTCTTCCTAGGGCCGCAAGTTCCATCGATGTCCGACACTAGCCTCGACGCCGTGATGGGTGCCATCATGGGTCTTGTCCCTGCGGAACCTGCGCAATTGCCCGTGACGGGTGCGCAGCCTAATCCTTATTTGGAGCTCCTGGAGCAGTATAGGAAGATGTATGGCGGGTACTGACGCTAGCAGTGCGGGCCACAACCGCACGCGGTACGCAAGATACCCCGGTGGGGCGTAACCTACCGGGGTTTGTATTTTGCCCCCCACCCGCCATGGCCTGCACAAGTCCTACTAGTGCGGGTGCCCATCGTTGCGCTTTGCTGTCGCACGACTGAGCTGATTTACATGGCTGGCTGGAGATTCGGCACCACATAGGCATAGAGACAGATCAGCGCCAGCCCGCACAGTCCCAGGTATACCAGCCCCATCGCCATGCCGGGGCGCCGCCTTTCCAGCCAGTGCCCCACCGTGATTCCTATCGCTCCAGCGATCGTGAGCGCGGCATAGGACTCGGGGAAATCCCCCCTCCAGGCCCCATAGGCCGCCAAGAGCGCCACCACGCCCCCCAGCACCACGAGGACCGGCACAGGCGACCGCCGCAAGATGGTGCGCAACCCCAGCGTAAAGGCCAGGCCCCAGGGTACCAGCGCCGGGAAGAGATAGCGCCCTTGGTGCTGCAAATAGTGCAAGTTGTACCACAAGAACACCACGGTCGTACCCAACGCCCATACCAGCAACAGGACCATCCCGCGCCTTGTTTGCTCGGACAGTGCCCGCCAGGCCGTAGCCGAGCCTTCCTGCCTCGTCTTCTCCCCCAAACCCTTGACACCCGCCATCCGGCGTCGCAGGCTCCATAGGTAGAGCGCTAGGCCCACCCCCACCAGCGCGCTCAACCCCGCCAACGCGGCGTAGACGCGCTCGGGCAACGGCACGCCCATCCACCCGAATTGCCCCCAGAAACTATGAAACGTCGTCACCACCAGGTCGCGCGCCCACCGCGCTGCGCCATACTGCTCCACGTACTGCTGCGCTGTCAGCTGCCCCGCCACCACCTGGTCGTGGCGCGCCATCGCCAGGGGATCGCCCGGGCCGTAGAGCACCATATTGCGCACCAGCCACGGCGAGATCACCAGCAACGCGACGCCCAGCATGACCCCCATGCGAGCCAGACCCTGACCCCAGCCGAGCGCTGCCGACTTGTTCGGCTCGCCGTTCGGCAGCACCGAACGGTGAGCTGAACAGCGAGCCGCCAGCACGTCCCAACCCAGCACAAAGAGGGCCACCCCCACCGCCACATAGGCCTGCATCTTGGTCAGCAGGGCCAGCCCCAGGAGGACGCCCAGCCCCACGGTGCACCGCCAGCCCCAACGCGGGCTATCCATCGCCACAAGCCGCCACACCACCAGCGCGAGCATCAATTCCGAGAGGGCATCGTTGTTCACCCCGGCATTCATGGCTAGGTGCATCGGCAAAAAAGCCATGAACGCCGCCGTGCCCAAGGCCAGTCCCGGCTCCTCCGGATGAACCCGGCGCACGATACTATACCCTACCACCAGTGTCATCCCACCGATCAGCACGGAGAACATCCTCAGGAACAGGGCCAGCGCGCGATCCGAGGCGCCGCTCCCCAGCACCCCTTGCCCCAGCCGGTAGACGCCCGCCCCAAGCACATAATAGAGCGGTGGCTGGTGCGACTCGTAACGGATGGGTTCGATGGAGAGGGATGGGGCAAAGCGCTGGCTCTTGATCTCCTCCAGGTAATCGGCCGGGTAATCGCCCGGCCTGAGCTCTGGCAGCCGCAAGTTCCCCGCCACATATTTGATATAATTATAGTGCGCTGGCTCATCGGGCACCTGCCACGCCGGCGTAGCCGTGGCGTAGAGCGTCCCCAGCGCCAGGTAGGCCACCAGCACGGCCACCAGGCCCCAACGGCTCGCCCTCTCACCGGGCTCGCGCCCCGATTGGACCTCGGCCTGCGCCGGTGCGCTGCCCTGTTTCGCCCCTTCCTCGCCCATGTCCCTCCCCAGGTGCTCCAATGTGTGCGGCGCCCCAACCCCCTACCGACGGCACGATTATAGCCCCGCACCCCCACGTACGGCAATTGGCCAGAGTCACTTCTCCCGGCTGGCCTAGGCTCCCTACATCGACCTGGTCGCGGCATCCTGCCGCGCCCTTTCCTCGCGATGGCTTGACACGGGCCAGCGCTTGTACTAAAAGGAATCGCCCTGGTCGCCTCCTTCTTTCCAGCGAGCCGGGAACTGCTTTCAATTCCGTTGAGGCTTGTGGCGCGGCCTGCAAGCGGATCGCCAGTTGCGCGACTTGTACGATTCTGCGAGCCAGAACTGCGCCCCCAGGCCGCCGTGTGATCTGGCCAGAGCAATCCGTTCTCCTTCACTCTAGTCTTCTCAGCCTTGGTGTCCTTGGCGTCTTTGCGGTGAGGATTTCTTGCGCCATTTTGGGGGAGGAACCGATGGAAGACAGACCCGCTTTTCTGGATACGTCTCTACCTCTTGAGGACCGCGTCAACGACCTCGTCTCGCGCCTGACCCTGGAAGAAAAGGTCTCCCAGATGCTCTACGATGCCCCGGCCATCGAGCGGCTGGGGATCCCCGACTATAACTGGTGGAACGAGGGCCTGCACGGCGTGGCCCGCGCGGGGGTCGCCACCGTCTTTCCGCAGGCCATCGGCCTGGCCGCCACCTGGAACACGGACCTGATGTTCCTGGTGGCCACAGCCATCTCTGACGAGGCGCGGGCCAAGCACCACGAGGCTCTGCGGCGGGGCATACGCCTCATCTACAGCGGCCTCACCTTCTGGTCGCCCAACATCAACATCTTTCGCGATCCGCGCTGGGGCCGCGGGCAAGAGACCTATGGTGAGGACCCCTACCTCACCTCGCGCCTGGGGGTGGCCTTTGTCAAGGGCCTGCAAGGGTCGGACGACCCTTGCCCCGGCACGGGCACCAGTTACTTGAAGCTGGTGGCCACGGCCAAGCACTATGCTGTGCACAGCGGCCCCGAGTCCGAGCGCCACACCTTCGACGCGCGGGTCAGCGCCATCGATCTCTGGCAGACCTACCTGCCCGCTTTTGAAGCTCTGATGGTGGAGGCCCAGGCCTATTCCATCATGGGCGCCTACAACCGCGTCGACGGCGAGCCCTGCTGCGCCAGTCCCACCCTCCTGCAAAAGATCGTGCGCGAGCGCTGGGGTTTTGGCGGCTATGTGGTCTCCGACTGTGGCGCCATCGATGACATATATCTCACCCACAAGGTGGTGGGCACCGCCGAAGAGGCTGCCGCGCTGGCCGTCAAGGCGGGGTGCGACCTAAACTGCGGCGCTACCTACCCCGCCCTGGTGCAGGCCGTGCAGCAGGGGCTCATCGACCAAGCCACCCTGGACGTCAGTGTCAAGCGCCTCTTCACCGCGCGCTTTCGCCTGGGGATGTTCGATCCCCCGGAGGTGGTGCCCTATGCCCAGATTCCCTACACCGTCAACGACTCGCCCGAATATCGTGCCCTGTCCTTGCGCGCCGCACGCGAGTCGATCGTCCTGCTCAAGAACGAGGAGCGCTTGCTGCCCCTGGATAAGAACATCGGCTCCATCGCCGTCATCGGCCCCGTCGCCGACGACCTGATGACCGTGCTCGGCAACTATTGCGGCACCCCTTCCCGCGCCACCACGGTGTTGGAGGGCTTGCGCGATCGTCTCTCGCCCCACACGCGTATCGCCTATGCCCGCGGCTGCGACATCGCCGAGGGGGTGCCCGCCCTGCAGCCCATCCCCTCCGCCTATCTGCGCCCCGCCCATGCCTATCCCGGCGAGACGGGCCTGGACGCCGCCTACTATGACAACGCCGCCTCGAGCGGCCTGCCCGTCCTGCAGCGCGTGGACCCCCTGGTGAATTTCGCCTGGAAAGGCGTCAGTCCCCTCAGCGGCGAGCTGGGCGATCCCTTTGCCGTGCACTGGACAGGGTCTCTTGTGGCGCCCGCCAGCGGCGCCTACCGCCTCGGCGCCAAGGGCTTTAGCGAGTTCAAGCTCTATCTCGATGGCCACCTCCTCGTCGAGTTCGCTAGCGTGCACCACGCCATGACCCGCACCGCCGAGGTGGAGCTCACCGCCGGCCGCCTGTACGACCTGCGTCTCGACTTTGTCAGCCGGGGCCTCGATCCCCAGGTGCAGCTCCTGTGGTCTGTCCCCGGCGAGGATCCCCTGGGTGCCGCCCTGGCCGCGGCGGAGGATGCCGACGTCATCGTCGCGGTGCTGGGCCTCTCTCCCGACCTGGAGGGCGAAGAGATGCCCGTCCACGTGCCCGGCTTTGCCGGCGGCGACCGCACCGACCTGGCCTTGCCCCGGCCCCAACAGGAGCTCTTGGAGCGCCTCCACGCCTTGGGCAAGCCGGTGGTCCTGGTCTTGCTCGGGGGTAGCGCCATCAGCATCCCCTGGGCCGCGGAGCATATCCCGGCCATCCTGCAGGCCTGGTATCCCGGCGAGGAGGGCGGCCACGCCGTGGCCGACGTCCTCCTGGGCGACTACAACCCCTCTGGGCGCCTGCCCGTCACCATCTACCGCAGCGTGGACGACCTGCCGCCCTTTAGCGACTATCGCATGGAAGGGCACACCTACCGCTATTTCCGCGGCGAGCCGCTCTATCCCTTTGGCTATGGGCTCAGCTACAACACCTATGCCTATGACAACTTGCGACTGAGCAGCCAGACCATCGTCCCGGGCGACGACCTGGCCGTGAGCGTGGAGGTGACCAACCTGGGCCGCCGCGATGGCGACGAGGTGCTGCAGGTCTACCTCAGCGATACCGAGGCCTCAGCGCCGGTGCCCATCCGCCAGCTCGTCGCCTTCAAGCGCGTGCACCTGGACGCCGGGGAGACGCGCCAAGTAGGTTTTACCATCCCGGCGAAAGCCTTCGCCCTGGTCGACGCCCAGGGCCGGCGCATCATCGAGCCGGGCGCCTTCATCGTCGCCGTGGGCGGTGCCCAGCCCACCGCCGATGCCCTGCTCGGCGCCGAGGGGTGCACCCCCATCGCCACCATCGCGGTGGTGGGCGACGCTATAGAGATCTAGGCTGTGCAGGCCTGCTCGTTGGTGCATCTTTATGATGCTATGGGCGTACTATGGAACTGCGAGCCAGACGATGTTCGTAGTACGCCCGTCAGGGCGGTTTGGCGCACTGGACGCGAAGACCCGCCTGACGGCGGTACTACGAACGTTTGATGCCGACACACTGTGGTTCGTCAACAGACATTTGCCCCGCACGAGCGGGACAGCGAGCGATGAAAGCGCGTGTTTTCAGAGCAGCATCATCTTCATTTACCGGTGGGCTTGATGAATGCCGAGAGGAGGTTGCTATGTCCACCTACGTCTTAGTTCATGGCGGATGGGATGGCGGCTGGGCCTGGCGAGATGTCGCCCGCATCCTGCAGGCTGCTGGGCACGAGGTCTACCGGCCCACCCTCACCGGCAATGGCGAGCGTGCGCATTTGGCCAGCCCCGAGATCGACCTGGATACGCACATCAGGGACGTCGTCAACGTCTCATCCGCACATGCCGAGGGGAAGAGATAAGCCCAGCGATGAACACGGATAGGGCAGAGGATTGTAGCTCTTACTCTTATCTGTGTTCATCCGGTTCCCATCGGTGTTCATCCGTGTTTCTTCTCTTGGCTCTCTTATTTCGTCGGGACTAGGAAAGGAAGGCCATGGACCCCATCATCGAGAACGCCCGCCAGCTGCGGGACGCACTGTTGCAGGACCCCTATCGTCCGCGCTACCACATCGTCTCCCCCGAGGGGCGCTGCGCCCCCTTTGACCCCAATGGCGCCCTCTACTGGCGTGGCCGCTACCACCTGATGTACATTGTGCAGACGGAAAAGGGCCATTGCTGGGCGCACATCTCCTCGAGCGACCTCTTGCACTGGCGCCATCACCCCCTGGCCCTGGAGCCGGGTGGCGTGGATACGGGGATCTTTTCCGGAGGCGCCTTTATCGACCGCAACGGCGTCGCCACCATCACCTACTGGGGCTTGGGCGATGAGGCAGGGATCTGCCTGGCCACCTCCACCGACGAGCAGCTCGACCACTGGACCAAGAGCCCCCACAACCCGGTCATCCGCCAGGCCGGCTTGGGGCTCGCTACCACCGACACCGGCCAGCCCTATGGCGTGGCCGATCCCTCCGCCATCTGGGTGCGCGATGGGCGCTATTATATGCTCACCGGCAACCTGCTGGTCCTGCGCGAGTACGGCCTGCAGCGCGGCCTGGACGATTTCAAGGGGGACACCGCCTACCTCTTTGTCTCCGACGACCTGGCGCACTGGAAATTCTTGCACCCCTTTTACCGCTCCGACCGCCGCTGGACGCGCGAAGATGAGGACGACATGTGCCCCGATTTCTTCCCCCTCGGCGACCGGCACATGCTCCTCTTCATCAGCCACAACCTGGGCTGCCAGTACTATATCGGGCGCTACGAGGAGGACCGCTTCGAACCGGAGACGCATGGGCGCATGACCTGGGCCGACCGTGCTTTTTTTGCCCCCGAGAGCCTGCTGGATGGCCAGGGGCGGCGCATCATGTGGGCCTGGATCTTTGAGGGCTGGGACGACGCCACCCGCGATGCCAGCGCCTGGTCGGGTACCATGAGCTTGCCCCGCGTGCTTTGGCTGGGCCCGGACCGCACGCTACGCCTGGCCCCCGCCGAGGAGCTGCAGCTCCTGCGCTACCACCCGCGCCGCTACGAGCACCTGGACGTGCTCGCCGAGGGCCAGTTGCCCCTGCCAGACGTGCGTGGCAACAGCATCGAGCTGCAAATCGAGATGACCTCCAGCGCGGCCGCGCAATACGGCGTCCAGGTTTGCTGTTCGCCCGACGGGACTGAGCGTACCCTGGTCTACTATGATGCCGCTGCGCACCAGCTGGCCATCGACACCACAAATGCCAGCCTGGGCCAAGGCCCCAAGGGCGTCGAAGCGGGACCCCTGGAACTGGGTGGGGGGGAGCCGCTGCGCCTGCGCGTGTTCGTCGACCGCTCCGTGGTGGAGGTTTTCGCCAACGATCGCCAGGCCGTCATGCGCCGCATCTATCCCACCCGCGCCGATAGCCTGGGCATCTCCCTGTTCAGCCGGGGCGGCCCGGCCCAGGTTGCTTCCCTGGACGCGTGGGATATCTCGCCTACCAACCCATGGTAGCCGCCTGTACGACGGGCGTCTCGCCCGTCGGCCCGCAAGTAGTCGCGATTTCAAATCGCGTTCCATCTATTAGAAAGGGAGTCCTATGAAAGCCATCGCCATCTGCGGTAGCCCCCGTGTAAGGGGGAATACCGAGCTCCTTCTGGAGCGCTGCATCACCAAGCTGCGCGAGGCCGGCCTCGACACCGAGCTCATCACCCTCAGCGACAAGCGGGTGGAGCCCTGCCGGGGCTGCGCCGCGTGCCGCAAGCTCAAAGACGGTACCTGCATCCAGAAAGAAGACGACTTTCACGCCATCTATGCCAAGATGATCGAGGCCGACATCATCGTCGTGGGCTCCCCCGTCTACTATGGCTCGGCCACGCCCCAGATCATGTCGCTTCTCGACCGCGCGGGTTACGTCTCGGGGGCCAACGGGCGCCCCCTCTCGCGCAAGATCGGCGGGCCAGTCATCGTCGCCCGCCGGGCCGGCCAGAATTTCACCTATGCCCAGCTCATGTACTGGTACATCATCAATGACATGATCGTGGTCGGCTCCACCTACTGGAACATCGCCTTTGGACGAGAAAAAGGGCAGGTGCTGGAGGACGAGGAGGGCCTGCGCACGGTAGATCGCTTTGCCGAGAACCTGGCCTGGCTGGCCGGCAAGCTGGCCTAGCTCGGTGAGGCGGGTGTTATCGATCTGTGGATTGGGCCGTGGGTCCTGAGGGAACTGGAGGGCGTGCTGAATCGCAAATCCCCGCGCAGCAAACCGTACCTGGCTCTGCTCCTCGACCGTGCCCGGGTGCAAGTGGGGCCAGAGGCACGACCGGAGGCCCTAGTCCTTGCGCGCACAGTGGTGGATTATCTGCCTGATGCGCAGATCCTGGCCGAGGCATTGGAGGCCAGGGCAAGCTACTTGGTGTCGCTCGATCGCACGCACCTCGTCGGCCATCCCCAAGCGAAGCAACTCCCCTTTCTCGTGGGGACGCCCGGGGATTTCCTGGCCTGGTACAGGGCACAGCTTACCTCGCGCTAGCCGTACTCTCGGCTGCTCGCTTGGGCATTGGGCCTCTCAATGTGCAGATACTTCTAGTTTTGTTCATCGACCGAGAGCTCGTCCAACTGGCGCATAACGTCTTGAAGGATTTGGCCGGTCATTCCTCCCAGGATTCAGCGGCAAACCGGGCCAGTGCATCTTGGAATTCGCGAATCCAGTCTCATGCCAGCATCTTGCAATGCTCTGAGCACGTTGGCGGCAGAGGGAATCAATCCTTCTTGCTTGGCCAATATCACAACACCCAAGGTGCCTCTCAACGGAATGGCAAAGCTTCGTGCGCACCTTCTGGCAGCCTGATCGTCCAGCACTGCTGTCCAGCCCTCATGTCGGAGGGTAAAGGACAACACGGCAGTCTCGCCTTTGCCCAGATCCCAGGCAATGATCTCCTCTGCTGGGGCACACTCGATAACGGGGAACATCCCGGATGCAATAGCCTGGCGCGCTGGGTCTCCGTACGGCCCTGCACCAATCTCCTGAACCACAGCCTCGGGCACGACGGCCCCAACGGGGACCTCCCGCAACAAGTGGTGATAACCTATGCGAGCCAGGCTGATGATAGGTGAAGCATCCAGCACCCACCACTCATTCACTCGAGTTCCTTGGCTAGCTCGCTAGCATCGTACTGGAAGGGCGATACACGGAAACGGCCCAGGGCCAATAGGAACTCTGCCCGCGAGATCCCAGCGATCTCGGCGGCCTTGCCCTGGGAAACCATGCCCAGCTCATACCACTTGACGGCCGCCGCCAGGCGCATCTCGGGGACAAAATGCTCCGGGTCCTGGCGCAGGGCCGAAAAAGCATCCCGCCTGATTTCGAAACAGACCTGAACGGTGTCAGCCATCGTACTCTCACCCTTTTGAGCACTCGTCGACCAGTCACTATCCAGACTATACCACCGATTTCCGACAGAGGGAAACGGTAGTCCATACCCCTCAGGATGGCCAAGCGCCATCCTGTCGCCAGTTCTCCCACTCGCGCAGGCAGTGAGAGCGCCAATCGGCGGCGTAACCCTCGCCCCACTCGCGGCGGCGCCACAGCTCGGCCAGCACCGCGAGCTTGTTCGCCCGCAGGGCCTGGCGCAGCGCCGTGGGGAGGGGGCCCGCCACACGCAGCTCGTTCGGGTGCGCTTCGCGCAACATCATGCCTTGCGCCCGGCACATCTCCAGCAGGCGATAGCCCATCCCCTCTTCAGGTCTCATGAGGGTCTCCTTTTCTAGCTAGCGGTTGCACGGTTGCACGGTTTCAGAGGGGGTCACAGAATATATATGTTTGGGCCTCGCAGCACAGCTCTCAGAGGGTCTCATCGACATCGATTCGCTCCCCCTCGGTGAGTGACTCCCACGGGGTGCCATCGGGCAGGGCATAGGCCTGGGCCAGGCGCTCTGGCGTGGGCAGAACATGCTTGTCGGGCAGCACCTCCCCCGGGATCAGCCGGAACGGCTTGCCCCGCCGGTCCTCCAGGTTGATCACGTATCCCATCTCGCAGGCCACCTTGATCCGGCGCGTGGTCGACGACTTGTCCAGCCCCAGCCGCTGGGCCACCTGGGTGGCCATCGCCGGGTGCTGCTGGGTGGTCCAGATATAGCTCACCGCTTCCACTACCTCGCGCGTCTCGAGGCTCACTCCGGCCTGTACCCCCTGGTCCACCGCCGCCCCCACCAGGGCATGCACCGCGCGATAGTCGTCCAGCGTGGCCACGATGCGCCCCTGCGCATCTCGCGCCCGCGTTGCCTGGTGCAGCATGGCGTGAGCGGCTACCAGGCTGAGGAGCATAGTGAAATCGCGCCGCAGGCGCACCGCCACCGGCGCCGTCATCTGCCCCAGCGTAGGCGCATAGGGGATGGCCACCTGCCGCACACCCCCCAGGGCCAGCCACGTCTGCATGGCGTGCCAGGGGCCCAGGTCCGGCTCAGCACTCTCCTTGCCCTTGGCCCGCTCACCCAGCTTTTCCAGAATCCCGGCCGTCTGGACCGGGGTATCCTGCACCGTCAGGGTCAGCAGGCGCGTCTCGTTCTCCGGGTGCAGCGATGGCCAGGTGGTGGTGAGGATCACGTTGGTGGGGCCGGGTCGGTCGATGTGCAGCGGCTGCAGCCCCTCCTCGCCCTTGATGACCGTCACGTAGCGGATACACCCCTCGCTGAGCAGGGTGCGCAGGATATAGTCGGCCGTCTCGCCGGCCGTCCCGTGGGCCTCGTAGATGACCAGCGTGCGGTGGCTGATCGGCTCATCGTCGTAGATCAGCGCGTGCTCCGACATCCCCGTGAGGTCGTGGTAGGCCTCAGAGGGCATGGTGCAGAGCACCCTCTCCACGGCGAAGGATTTGCCCCCGCCGGAGGGCCCCTTGACCACCACGCTCACCGGCTTGTCCAGCAAGCGGGATGTGAGGGCCAGGTAGAGCACGCGGGCGATCGAGTCCTCGCCCACCAGCCCCAGGGCGTTGAGGGTGCGGGTGAGGGGTACGAGGATGTCGGCTTCCTGGGCCAGGTCCTTGCAGACCTCCCAGGCTTCCTTGGCCAGCGCGACCGCCTTCTCGGCCTGCTCCGTTTCCTCTAGTTCCTCCTGCGAGCGGGCCGTCTCCATCAGTCGCTGCATCAGCGCGGGCACATCGTCGCCCAGCACGTGGCACTCGCTCACATCCTTGCGCCCCTCGGGCGCAACAAGCACGCGCAGCCCGGGGATCTGTTTGCTCAGGACCCCGATAAAGGCCCCGCCTCCCTGGTCCGGCTCCTGCCAGGCGTAGACCTTCAGGTTCTGCACATACTTGGCCCAGCGGGCCTGGAAGGTGTTGGCCCCCGGGATCCCCAGGGCGGGGATGTGATGGTGCCACAGGGTATGGGCATCGCTCTCCCCTTCCACTAGGACCACAAAACCACGCTCGCGCGCCTTGTCCAGCATGTTCAGGCCATAGGGGATGAGCTTACTGCCCACAGCCCAACGAAAGCGCTGCTCCCCGGCCATCGCCAGCCGGTAGCGCGTGCCTAGCGGACAGCCGCTCTCGTCGAGATAGGGGATGCGCAACATCGCCTTGCCTTGCCGCGTGTAGTCGCTAACGCCCCAACGGCGCAGCTCATCCGGATCCAGGTGTTTGGCAGCCGCATAGCCGGCCAAAGATATATATTCTGTGACCCCCCCAGAAACCGTGCAACCGTGCAACCGCTCCTCACGGCGGGGCGCCGGCATCCGGGAATGGGTGGAGGGGAGGCCTAGGGCGGTGGCCAGTTGCGCGGTGTGTCCCTGGGCGCCGCAGGCAAAGCACTTGTAGGCGCCCTGCGAGGCGTTATAGGAAAAGTTGGTTGGCTTGGTATCACTATGAAAGGGGCACAGGGCCCAGTACTCCCCTTGGGCGTCGGGGTATTTGCTCTCGGGGACCCCGGCGTGGTCGAGATGGGCCAGGATGGCCTGGACGCGCTCGTCGTCACAGGCGTTCGGCGCGGCGCGGTGCTGTGGGGTGGGCATGGCGTTGCGGTGCGTGTTCAAGGCTGACCTCCCTGGGTTGACCCGAGAAATATGCGTACAACTCCTATTTCCATTATACAGGCCGGATTGCACAAGCGCTTTGTGCAATAACGCGTAAACTAGAGCGCTCGCGCTTCCTGTCGGTGAGCGGGGAGGAAACCGCGACGGAGCCGAGGCCCTGGCGTCGCTTTAGGTTTTCGCGCCGAGACGCTATAATCATGGGCAGCGATCCTACGCCCAGTTCTGAATAAAGGGGTCACCGATGCCCAGGAGATGTTACGCCCTGGAGCGAGACAATCTCCGGCGCCTGGAGCTTGTCTGGCAGAACCACTGGAAGAACATGACCGTCCGCCTGGATGAGGAGCTGCTGGGGACCATCCCCACCCGCCAGGATCTGTTGGCCGGCCGCGAGTACACCCTGTCCGATGGCTCTATCCTCCAGGTCAAACTGGTCAAGCGGACGATCGACACCGAGCTGCATATCCTGCGAGACGGTCGCCCCGTTCCCGGCTCGTACACCGATCCTGTGGCCCGCTACAAGCTGGCCTACGGCATCCTCCTGGGTGTCACGGCCTTATACCTGGGTGCGGGTGCCGTATCGGTGCTCACCCACAGCGCGTTCCTGGAGGGTATCGGCGTGGACTCTATGGCTGTGATCATCGGCTCGCTCTTTGCCATATCGGCCTATTTCGTCAAGCGCCGTTCGGCGATCGCCATGGGCGGGGCTGCCGTGATCCTGATCACCGATGCCCTGCTGTCGTTTGCCATCCTCATTATTGGCGGGCGTACGCCTGGGTTGCTGGGACTGGTCATCCGTTTGGCGCTGGCCTTCCCCATGCTCGATGGCATGGAGGCTATTCGCGAATTGCGGGCCGAGGAGGAGCGCCAAGAGGAACAAGAGGACTGAGCGGAGGTGTTGCATAGTCCCTGGAAAAGTGTGATATAATACGCCCATGACAGACTTGCAGACACGTATGAAGAGCCTGGGCCGCGACCAGATCTTTTGGCTGGTCGTGATTGTCGTTGTGATCGCCTATATCCTTTTGAGCGGCAACGTCGCCAGTATGCTGGCCACCTTGATGGGCCTGGTCATCGCCATCACCGTGCACGAATGCGCCCATGCCTGGATGGCCGACCAGTTGGGCGACCCCACGGCGCGCTATATGGGCCGGGTCTCGCTCAACCCCTTGGTGCACTTGGATCCCTTGGGCTCGATCATGATCTTGGTAACCGCTGTGTTGGGTACGGGGATCGGTTGGGGCAAGCCCACCCCTGTGAACCCCAGCCGCCTGCGCTACGGCTCCCGCCTGGGCAATGCCATCGTCTCTTTGGCGGGGCCTGCATCCAACTTGATCGTAGGCCTGGTCCTCGGCCTGGTGCTTCGTTTCGCTTTGACGACCAGTATTCCCTTCTGGTTCGCCGATGCGCTCTTTGCCTTGGTCTCTACCAATGTGGTCATCGCCATGTTCAACCTGATACCTGTGCCGCCGCTAGATGGATTTGCGGTGCTTCTGGGACTGATCAGCCTGATCCCTGGCCGTGCGGCTTGGGGGGCGATTCAATGGCTCAGCGGCCTGCAAAGGTATGGGGCTTTCCTTCTCCTGGGCCTGATCTTCCTGTCGCAGTTTTTGGGTCTCAACGTGATCGGCTGGTGGGTCCTCCCGCCAACACGCCTGTTCCTGCGCCTGGTCGTGGGTGCGGGCTAGTACGAGCGCCAGGCTGCCATGAAGTGGGAATATCGCGCGCGCCAGTTCTTCATGCGCTTGTTCGCGCGCCGGCAGTCCATCGACCACGGGCTGGTGCAGCGGGTGCTATCCAATGGCACGTACCAGCTCTTTAGCAGGATGCCGCTCGGCGACCAATTACACGCCGTGCAGGTCTTGCAAGACCTGCGCCGCTTGGGCCACATTTCGCCTGATCTCGAGCAGGCGGCGCTGCTGCACGATGTGGGCAAGGTTGAGGGCCCGCTGACGTTGCCTTACCGCGTCGCGATCGTTTTGTTGCAATCCATATCGCCTGACCTGTTGCGTCGCCTGGCCGTGGATGACCCGCGCTCCTGGCGTCATCCTTTTGCCGTGCATCTCGAACATGCCGAGCGCGGGGCCCGCCTCTGCCAGGCAGCGGGCTGCTCGCCCATGGTTGTGGCCTTGGTCCGCTATCATGACGCCTCATCGCCCGACGCGATCCCGGAACCCGCACTGGCCGAGGCGGTGGGCCTGTTGCGGTTGGCGGACGATAGACACTGAACCGGTGACCCATCCCTCGGGATGACCTGGCCAGCTTGGCCTGGCGTGCTGTGGGGAGGGGAACAGGTATTCCGTTTTGGGGGGGATGAACCGTGAACCTGACCCTCGTCGGCTTGGGGATGGTGGGCGCGTCGGTGGGGCTGGCCCTCAAGGCGGCTACCTCAGAGATCCCCATTATGGGGCACGATCCCGAGCCACGCCTCGTGCAACGCGCCAAGAAGCTGGGCGCCATCGACAAGAGCCACTGGAACCTGCTCGCCGCCTGCGAGCAAGCGGATATCATCCTGCTCGATCTGTCGATCGGTGAGATGGACACGACCTTGACCGCCCTGCGCCAGGCTCTCAAGGACCAGGCTCTGATCATCGATACCCTTCCCCTCAAGCGGCCGGCCCTGGATCTGGCCGCACGCATCCTTCCCCCATCGGTACACTTTGTAGGCGGGCATATCGTGTCGCGCTCCATCCGGACAGGCGAGGAAGAGCCTGCGGCGGCGCTCCTCCGCGGGGCCACCTTCTACCTGGCGACGGGAGAGCGGACCAGCGCAGAGGCTTTGGATAGGGCAACCAACCTAGTCGCCGCACTGGGGGCCACTCCACACTATATCGATGCCGATGAGCACGATGGGTTGGTGGCGGCTACCACGCAGCTTCCACTCTTGGGCGCCGTGGCGCTTTTGGATTCTGTGAGCGGGGAGGCCGGATGGCAAGAACGTGCAGGGGCCGTGGGAGGCGAGTTTGCGGCATTGGCCTCGGCTCTCCTCAACGGAGCGCCCGCCCCGGCGCCGTTGTTGCTCGCTAACCAACAGAATGCCCTGTATTGGCTGGATGTCTACACCCGGCGATTGGCTGTGTTGCGCCAGTCGCTGGCTGACGGAGACCAGTCCGCACTAGAACACATGCTCAAGCAAGCCCTGAAAGCAGGACTAGACTGCCTGCCTCGCCCGGCGGATGGCACTCCGGCGCCTGCAAAAGAGGAGTATGGCTCCTGGCGCGATATGTTCCTTGGCCGGCTGGGCCGCCGCCCTCGACCGCGCGAACAGACATCCCACGACGACGACAAGGGCCACCCAGGGAGCGATTGAGCAGGCCCCAGGCCCCGGACCACCCAAGGAGGTCATCATGACCAGTCTATCGGTAGCTATGCCGGCCTATAACGAAGAGGCAAATATCGAGCCCATGGTCGACATGGTGCGCGCCAAGGTCGGCCCCCTGGTCGATGACCTGGAGATCGTCATTTGCAACGATGGCAGCTCGGATCGCACCGGTGAGGTGCTGCGTCGCTTGGCTGCTCAGGACCCCAGGGTGCGCCCTGTGGAACACTCCGTGAACCAGGGGTATGGCGCCGCCGTGCAGGACGCCATCTGGGCCACCACCAAGGAGCTCATCTTCACCACCGACTCGGATCTGCAGTTCGAATTGAGCGAGCTGGCCCGTTTTTTGCCGCTCATCGACAGGGCCGACCTGGTGATCGGCTATCGCTATGCGCGCAGCGACCCCTGGTATCGCCGCCTCTTTGGTAATGGCTGGAGCTGGCTGGTCAACCTCCTCTTTGGCTATACCGCGCGCGATGTGGATTGCGCTTTCAAGCTATTTCGTCGCAAGGTGATCGAGACGATCCATGTCGAATCGCGGGGGGCCATGTTCAGCGCTGAATTCCTGGTCCGGGCCAAGCGAGCCGGCTTTACCTTTATGGAGGAGCCGGTGAGCCATCGCCCACGCGTGGCGGGTAGCCAAACGGGAGCCCGGCCGGCCGTGATCCTGCGTGCTTTTCGTGAGCTGTTCAAGCTACGCAAGAAGATGCATCGTGGAGGATAGCGACAAGAGTTCTGCGGCTGGGGTGGGGGTCCCCCAGGGTATCTCCTCGTCAGTGGTGGGGCGCTATCGCGTGCTGATGATCGCGCCCACCTCGTTCTTCGCCGACTATGGCTGTCACGTGCGCATCTTGGAAGAGGCACGCATCCTGCAGAAACTGGGCAGCCAAGTATCGATCTGCACCTATCACACGGGAAGAGACCTGCCCGAGCTGGATATTCGTCGCACCATGTACATCCCCTGGCGTCGAGAATACGAAGTGGGCTCCTCGCGCCACAAGATCGCCTTTGACGTCCTTCTCTCGCTGCGCTCGTTAGGCGCCATGCGAGAGGTGCGGCCCCAGGTGATTCATGCCCATCTGCATGAGGGCGCGCTCATCGGCGCGGTGCTCTCTCGCCTGTGGCGCGTGCCCCTCATCTTTGACTTTCAGGGCAGCATGACCAGCGAGATGGTGGACCATAACTTTCTCAAGCGGGATAGCCACTTTTATGGCTTGTTACGGTCGGTGGAAAGAAAGATCGATCACCTGGCGCCGCGCATCCTCACCAGTTCGGCGCACGCGTCGGACCTGCTGGTGGAGGAGTATGGCTGTAACCGGAACAAGATCACGCTGCTGCCCGATTGTGTGAGCACGGACGTCTTCAAGCCACGTCCACGGGATGAAGAATGGGTGCGCTACAAGCAAGCCTGGGGCATCCCTACGGACCGGCTGGTGGTGATGTATCTCGGCAAGCTGGCTGAATACCAGGGGGTGGGGCATCTCTTGCAGGCGGCACGGTTGCTGTGCGACCGGCGCGATGACGTGCATTTTGTCATTGCCGGTTACCCTTATGTGGAACATTACAGGCAGGTGGCCGCTGACCTGGGCTTGGCGGATCGGGTGGCCTTTCCCGGCAAGGTGTGTTATGAGGATGCGCCACATATCCTCTCTCTGGGGGATGTGGCCGTCTCGCCCAAGCTTTCCCTGACCGAGGGGGCGGGCAAGTTGCTGAACTATATGTCCATGGCGCTTCCCGTGGTGGCCTATGATACGGAAGTGAGCCACGAGTACCTGGGCCAAGACGGCAACTATGCCGAGCGAGGCAACGTGCCGGACCTGGCGCGTCGCCTGGAGCTGCTATTGGATGACGCCGCGTTACGCGCTCAGCAGGGCGCCCGACTGCGCCAACGCGCCCAGCAGCACTATGACTGGGACTGGGCCGGCCGCACGATCCTGGATATTTACCGGGCCATGTCGCACTAGGTGGCTTGGCGCCGACTCGTCGCTGTTCCGCCACCGCCCGAACCATCGTGAACGCCACTTGGCGTACCATACGCTGCTACGGCGCAGGGTCTGCCCTATGCCAAATCTGCTGCCTGCTCGGCCCAGACGATCTGTGGAGTTGCTTCGAGGTGTACGCCCGATCCTGCTCTTGGGCGTAGCGCTCTCGGTGCTATGTCGATGGCCCGTGAAGGCTGCGGCTCCCCATGAGGCGCTGCCTGCTGCGGCGCCCGCCGCAGCGGCGCTGTGTATCAACGAGTTCCTCCCCCGCGTGTGCGCGGCCCCTCCCAGCGACGCGCGTCTGGCCGCCGCGCAGACCTTCATCGAGCTCTATAATCGGGGCGCCGAGACTGTCGAAGTGGGTGGCTGGACTTTGAAGGTGGGCTCGGCGTCCTACACCATCCCGGCAGGCACATCCCTCGCCGGCGGGGCCTACCTCGTCTCCGCCAAGGGGCTCAGCTTCTCCGCCCAGGGCACGGTGGCCTTGCTGGATGCCGGCGGCGCCAGCGTGGACCAAAAGGGTTACAACAGCCCGCGCTGCAACCTCTCTCTCGGGCGCTATCCCAACGGGGGATCCACCTGGTACGATAGCCTGGCGCCCTCGCCAGGGGGACCGAACGTCCTGGCTACGGCCACGGCGCTGCCCGCCCCCACGCGAACACCCACTCGCATCCCTACGGCCACGGTTGCACCCTCGGTAGCGCCTACGGCGACCAACGCTACACCAAAGGCGACGCAGACGCCCACGCCCGCTTCACCTCCGACGACTCCCACAGGGGCCACTGGCAGCATGACGCCCCCGGGCACGGCGACAGCCACACCCTCGCCGGGCACGGCCACGCCGAGCGCCGACGCTCAGCCATGCCTCAGCGAGTTCATGCCCGCGCCTCGATATGTGGATTGGGATGGAGATGGCACAGCCAACTATGCGGATGAATGGATCGAGCTCTACAACCCGTCTACCGAGGAGCTCGACCTGTCTGGCTGGCAAATCGATGACCGCGCCGGGGGCGGCTCGCGGCCCTATACCTTCCCGGCAAGATCGCACCTGGGCGCGGGAGCCTATGGCGCCTACTACCAGCGCCAGACGGGGTTGGCGCTGAACAACGATGGCGACGATGTGCGCCTCGTGGATCCGGATGGCCGGGAGGTCGACCGGGCGACGTATGTCGTGACCGCGCCGGATGCTTCGTACAGCCGAGTGGGAGGCTGTGGCGGGCACTGGGTGATGGATCTGGCCCCTTCGCCCGGGCAGCCGAACCCCAGGCCGCCCGCGCTCTATCTTCCGCTGATCTGCGGCCTGTAGAATACGTACGCTGGTAGTAGCCCGATCAAGGGCTTGGTCGCGCCTGCCACTACTCCAACCGTGGTTCGCCACAGCTTTCATGTCGAGTCGTCCATGGCGCGGCGCACCATGGGGGATCGAATGACATTCCTGTACGGCAATTTGCCTAAATTGCCGACCCTGGTAGATGTCATGGGTAGTCCTGTAGCGCAAGTTTTTCCTAACTTGCGGTCCATGTCATGGGCAGGGCCGTACTCAGGCCCGAAGCATCTTCGCTCTAGTAAATGGGCGATGCTTCCTTGTGGTCAGCATGACATAACTAAGGTTCTGGCATGTACTTGGCGTTGGGGTAGATCATCACTTTGATCTCCTGCTTGGCTTCCAGGGCCAGGAACGCCTCGCGCCAGCCCTCCAGGGGGATGTGCCGGGTGACGATGGGCTCCATGCGTATCTTGCCCATGGCCAGGATTTTGAGCGCGCGCTCCCAAGAGTGCCAGCCCATGGCCATGCGCACCAGCTGGTCATCGACCTCCATGCCGCCCCAACCCCATGTACCGCGCACGGTGAGGTTGTTGTAGGGGATGTTGTCCAGGTTGGCCTTGATATCGTGGCCCCACAACCCCACCACGGTGATCCAGCCGCCGCTGCACACCATGCGCGTGGCCTGGGTGATGGCCGTCTCGCCGCCGGAGCAGTCGAACACTATGTCGGCGCCCTTGCCCTCGGTGAGGCTCAAGACCTTGGCCACAGGGTCGTCGTCGGCGTAGCAGACATGGTCGGCGCCGAGCTCCTCAGCCTTGCGCAGGCGCAGCTCGTCATCCCGCAACCCGGTGACCAGGATGCCCCGTGGGCTGTAGAGCTGGACGATCTGCAGCATGGTGAGGCCGATGGGCCCTGGGCCTGTGATGACCACAAAGTCGGCGGGGTGGATGCGTGACCGGTACATGGCGGCGTGGCTCATGCAGGTGACCATCTCCACCATCGCCCCTTCGGCGAAGGAGGCATTATCGGGGAGGTGGTGGGCCAGGCGCGCCGGGAGCGCCATCCGCTCGGCGTACGCGCCATCGACATGGATGCCGATCCGGCCATCCATGGTCTCCAGGTCGCCACAGATGCGCTCGCCCACCTGCCACGCGTCGCCGATGTTGCTCCCTTTGCCGATGACCACACCCGAGTATTCGTGTCCGGGGATGACGGGGATGCGGTGTTCGTGCTCGTCCTTCCAGAGGTGGATGTCGCTGCCGCAGATGCCCACAGCGCCCACCTCCACCAGCAGATCGTTGGGCCCCACCTGGGGCTCGGGCACGTCGCGCAGGCCCATATTCTCCTGGCCCAAGCCCCACTTTTGTACGGCTCTCATGATAGTACCTCCTCCATAGGGTCCATCCAGATATTGGGAATAGGACAGGATGCCTCGGCTACTTGGTCTTGGGCTGGGCGAGCAGGCCATCGGCATAGGCGTCGAGCGCGGCCGCCCCCCCGGTGTGCCAAAAGAGCACCGTCTCGCGCTTGGTGATGTCGCCGCGCCGGATGAGGTCCAATAAGCCGGCCATGGCCCGCCCGGTATAGACGGGGTCCAGCAGCAGGCCCTCGGTGCGCGCCAGGAGGCGGATGGCCTCGCGCTCGGCATCGCCCAGCACGCCATAGCCGTCGGCGAGGTAGTCGTCATTCACCTGCACAGCCTCCGCCGGCACCTCCATGCGCAGCTTCAAATAGTCTGCGGTGAGGCGAGATAGGTCCAGTATGGTGCGCTGCAACGCCTCGGCTCGATGGCTGACGCTGATCCCCAGGATACGCCCCGCATAGTGCACGGCCAGGGCGCCAACCACCAGCCCTGCCTGGGTGCCGCCCGAGCCGGAGGCCACGACGATGTGATCGATAGCCAGCTTCTGTTCCACCATCTGGCGGTAGAGCTCGTCCATGGCCAGGGCATAGGCCGCAGCGCCGATGGCGTTGGATCCGCCGACGGGGATGAGATAGGGCGTCCGGCTGGCGGATCGCTCCTCGGCGGCGACCTCGTCCATCACCTCCGCAAGCTGGCGGTCGCCGGTCCAGCGAATCCTGGCGCCCAGGAGGTCATCGAGGAGCAGGTTGCCGGCGATGCGAGCAGGGGCTGTGCCGCTCAGGACCAGCACGCAGCCCAGGCCGTAACGCGCCGCGGCGGCAGCCGTCTGCCGCGCGTGGTTCGACTGCGCCGCCCCCGCGGTGATCGCCGTCAGCGCGACTGCATGCGGGCTCGCTTTCCGGGCTGCCGCCGATGCCTGTTGCAGCGCGTCGGCGATCAGGAACTCGAGCTTGCGCGTCTTGTTGCCGCCGCCGGCCAGGCCGGTCAGGTCGTCGCGCTTGACCAGGATGCGCGGCCCATCCAGATGGCGACTGAGGCGCTCCAGGGCTTCAACGGGCGTGGGAAAATGTCCCAAGGGGACTCGCGCTCCCATGTTCAGCATGACAACCTCCGGATACTAGTCCTTGATTCCTGGCTGAACGGCTACTGGGCTGCTGAGCCAAAGACCTCGTCGGCCAGGGCCAGGATCATC
The DNA here is from genome assembly GCA_964416075.1 of uncultured Anaerolineales bacterium. Lineage (GTDB taxonomy): Bacteria > Chloroflexota > Anaerolineae > UBA1429 > UBA1429 > CAYQDH01. Next base: position 24,273 of record CAYQDH010000019.1, read on the forward strand.
TCTCGATCTGCAGGAAAGAGCCCACTGTAGGAGTCGATAAAGCCCTGCACAGAGATCTGCTCCCCAGTGGCCATGTCGCTCAAGGCCAAGATCACCTTGGCGTATGGCACTTGATCAGCTGGGTAGCCAAAGAACCACAAGAGATGGCGCTGTGGGTAATAAACGCCAGATCGCTCGAGCAAACGGGTGAAAAAGGCCGCAACGACGCCGGGGGTGCGCATGGCTTGCTCTCGCGAGCGCAACTCAAGGGTTGGCTCATCGTTGTCGTAGAGAAAGAGGTAGCCGTTATCGCGCACCTGTTGCGCGCGATCCTGTTGGGCGAGGATCTCTTGTGAATCCTGGCCTCGAGCACGCCAGCGCGCTTGTGTGACGGGATCCTGGCCATTGATCGCTTCCAGCGCCATGCCAGTCCCCAGGGATCCGTCGCCGATGACGGCGACAACCTGGTAATCTTTTTTAGAGAGATTGCGCGCCAGCGCCATGCCAAGAGCAGCAGAGATTGACGTTCCGGCATGTCCGACGCCGAAGGCGTCGTATTCGCTCTCGCTGCGGACAGGGAAGCCGGACAGTCCTTCGTGCTGCCGCAGGGTGGCGAAACGCTCGCGGCGCCCGGTGAGCAGCTTGTGGGCGTAGGTCTGGTGTCCCACGTCCCAGACGATTTTATCTTCAGGGCTATTGAAGACGCGGTGCAGGGCGATGGTAAGCTC
>CAYQDH010000020.1:0-9893 GCA_964416075.1 uncultured Anaerolineales bacterium
TCACCAAGGGATGATATATACATGTCCATCCGCGGGGAGACCGATGGCCGCACCTTGCTTTCTGCCGATGGCAGGGCCATGGCCTTTCGCGGGCCACTGCCCAGGACCCAGGATTATCTCATCGCGATCTATGGCGGGCTGGCAGAAACGCAATACACCCTGTCGGTCGTTATCCCCCGACGCATCTCGTTTCGTTCAGGGGCTACAGCGGCGCGTCTCCAGGGCAATGTCGGGGCGCACACCACTGTGACCTATTTGGCTCGTGCACGGGCCGACCAAACCATGACCGTGACGATTACTGCGCCAACGGACGATGTTCTGCTGACAATCTATGGCCTGGATGATGGCCAGCCCCTGGTGAGGGCCGCCAGCGGGGCAACGAATTGGTCTGGTACCTTGCCCGCGACGCAAGACTATGTCATTATGGTTGTAGGCACGGATGCTGCACGTCGATACACCCTGGACGTAGAGATTATCTAGGGCGCTCTAGTATCCAGGGCGCTCGCATCCAAACAAAAGCAAGCACCGGCGAGGCAGGGTGCCCTCGCCGGTCTCAGCCATCGTGTGGCTTGGACGATTACCAGACAAGCTTAATCCCAGCTAGTCCTGTGCGGGACGCTCGTCCAGCGTTACCTTGATCTGGATTTCCTCACTGTCTCGCAACACGGTGACTTCCACCGTATCCCCCACTCCGAACTTTTCCAGTAGCAGGGTAAGCTGGTCGAGTCGATCGATCGGTTTTCCGTCGATGGCCGTGATCACGTCGCCGCCTAGTGGTAGTCGCACGTTCCCGATGCGTACGACGCGGCGACCGCCCCTGATGCCCGCTCTCTCTGCTGGGCCATTGGCCACGGCCTGCAATACCAGTTGCCCCGTGTCTGGTAAATCGGGCATGCCGGCTTCCCGCAGGATCTCGGCTCGATCTGGCGTCAGGTCGAGCGTCTGCACTCCCAACCAGGGGTGCGGATATCTACCCTTGTTGATCAGCTCGGGCACCACACGTCGCACGGTGTTGGCGGAGATAGCGAACCCGATGCCTGCCGAAGCCTGGCTGGGGCTGATGATCTGCGAGTTGACGCCGATTACCTGGCCATCGAGGTCGAGGAGGGGGCCTCCCGAGTTGCCTGGATTGATGGGTGCGTCAGTCTGGATCGCCTCACCGATGAATCGGCCATCCGGGCTCTCTATGGTGCGACCTAGTGCGCTGATCACGCCAAAGGTCAGGGTCCGCTCCAGGCCAAAGGGGTTCCCCAGTGCTACGACGAACTGCCCCACGCGGAGTTTGCCCGAATCGCCCAAGGGCATTGGCGAGGGCATATTCGGGGCATCGATCTTGAGCACGGCGAGGTCCGTGGACGAGTCTTCACCGATGATCTGGGCGTCGTAGGTAGTGCCATCGGTCAGTGTCACCGAGACAGACTCGGCGCCGGCGATGACATGGTAGTTCGTGACGACATGCCCTTGCTCATCGTAGATAAAGCCTGACCCCGTACCCTCCTGAGGCTCCAACTGCATGGAATAGCTTTCCACCAAGACGCGACTCGTGATGTTCACCACGGCGTTCCCCGGGGCTTCGTAGATCCCCTCGACAGCAGATTGCAGGTCATAGAGTGACTGCCGTGGGGAATCCGTAGGTGGTGGCGCCACTGTGGGGCTGACATCGGCTGGTTGTTGCGCAGGAAGGGGTGCGACCGTTGGAGACTGTCCCTCGCTGGCATCCCGTGCTTGGGCAGGGTAGCCCTGGTCGGGTGATGATGGTGTGGCACTGGGTACGGCCGTCGGAAGCGGTCTCTGGGCGGTATCGCCCTGGTCGGAGGTCGATGGGGCGGGGGCAGGTGTGGCCGTCGCGAGGGCGCTCGAAGCCAGCTCTTGTAGAGCCGAGAGCCCCCGACGCATGTTGCCCACGCAGCCTGTGGCCATGGTGACGATAACAAGCAAAGTCAAAATCAAGGCGACACGATAGTTGCGCATAGACTTGTCTCCACATTCCACTTACCGGCCTAGACCGGTTAAAGATGCGTGCCGGTCTAGCCATCACAAGGCGTGCGCCGGCCTAGACGATTCTAGCACTGTTGACTGGATTCGCGTAAAGAGCTCAACCCTCACTCACTCTAGGGGCACGGCGTGCTCAGATACATAGTCCTCCACGGCGGATTCGTCAGCATTATCCGGACCAAAGTAGATAAAGTACTCGGCGCATTTCAGGCCGTAAGGTCGTCCGAGCCTCTCGTAAAACGGCATAGCGAAAAGCCTGATGTAGGCCCGATCCGCCGCCTCGTCATCATCTCCCAGCTCGGGTAATCGTAGGCCGCGCTCCGCGAGCCGGGCTTTCAGGTGGCGGCCGCTCGAACCGGCGGGCCCCTGGGACTTGTTCACACTCATTGCAGCCATTTTACTCTCAACTTGCTCGCCGATATCTACCACCCGATTATAGGGCTGGCCGTAGCGCGCCACCCAGTAGTAACGCTCCCGCACCCCATGAGGCTCTAGGCCAGCCGCGAAATGCTCCGGATAGTCCTTGTCCATCCCACTCATCCAACATGCCGCCTCAACGGCGCGCGCCGTAACCCAATGGTCGGGGTTTTCCTCCCACTGGCCCCAGGGATTGAAGGTGAAAATGGTATCCACCTTCAGAAGGCGAAACAAGAAAATCAGGCGGCTCCTCAGCTCTAGCGCCGAGTCGCCATCCATGCGGTGGTTGCGATAGCCCAGGAAAAAGACGCGCTTGAGACCCAGAATGTTCGCCAGGGCTTCGACTTCCTGTTCGTTGCTCAAGATGGTCTGCCCCAGGCTAGGCGTAGGGCCGCACTTTTCGTCGTTCGTCGTCTGGATGAGGTACCCGCTATAGCCCTCAGCGACCAGCTTGGCCAGGGCGCCGGCGCAGAAGAAAGGAATGTCATCCGCGTGGGACTGGATTGCCGCAAAGACCTTGCCCTCGTGAGGTCTGCCGGGCTGTGCGCGCTCGACCACGATACTCTCCGTTGCCTTAATATAGGACTCGGCTTCACTGAACATCCTTACTCCTCTCGCTTCAAGCTGCGTTTCACTGACTGTGGCTACGGCGCATGGTAGGCGGCGCTCTAGAGCGTGTCAAGCGCAAGCGAACAGTAGCGTCAGAGTGACAGTGCCACTCTGACGCTACTGTTCGCTTGCGCTGACTAGCCTGGTCTTACTGTGGCTTGAGTGAAGATGCGCCCGTGATCGATTGCCTGCCGAGTTCCGGATTGCCTAGGTAGGTGAGGGTGGATGCGCCACTGAGGGTTACATCCAGCGATCCGCTCGCATTGACCGTGCCTGAGCTGGCTCCGCTAAGATCGACGTCGGCCGTCTCCACGGCATAGTCCGCGAGCTCCGTCTTGCTCGCGCCGCTGGCCCGCACACGCAGGCTCGCAGCCTGGCCAGTTAGGTTAGCCTGGGAAGCCCCTGACAGTACCAGGTCGAGGTTGGCCGCTGTGGCATCCCCCCGCACCTGGCTGGCCCCCGAGACCACCAGCTTGAGATCATCTTCCGACTGCAGGCCGCTTACGGAGAGTTGCGAGGCGCCCGAGAAATCGGCGCTCACCAAGAGCGGCATGGTTACTTGAGCGTGCAGCCTGGTATTGGTGTAGCTGCCTGGCTGCAAGGTGATACGCACGGTGTCGCCGCGCTGTACGACATCGAGATACTGAACCAGGTTGTCATCCACCGTGACCTCGACGCTGTAGCCGTCGCCCTGGGTTACGTCGACCACGAAAGCGTTGCCCACTTCCAAGCGCTTGAAATCCGCGAAATCGTAGCTTTTTGTGGTGGTCTTGCCCGAGCCACGCACTGCGCGCAGCCCAAGGTAGATCCCGCCACACCCCGAGAGAAGGATTCCTGCGGCAAGCAGGACTGTCAGACCCACAAAAATCTTCTTGCTCACTCTAGTACTCCCTTTTGCCCCAATATGCGAACTGAACAGAATCAAGTTGATCTAAAACAAATAGTACTTCCTTGGGCGATATTACACATCGGGCAAAAGGACGATTGTTGTGCTGGTCGGTGGTTGGGCAGGGTTCCTGGCCATCTGGGCAGTAACCGTATCTCAGCCTGCCTGGTCTTTGACACATCCTGGGAGCAAGGTATAATCGGGTGATAGTCGTTCGTCATCTGGAGACTGAAGATGTCAAAAACTCGGCAGACTCGAAAAGGCTCGGGAGGCAAGCGCAGCAAGAGACCGGTCCGCTCGGCCACGGAACCCGTCTCTCGCGCGCGACAGGAGGCAGAAGCCGCGGCTCCGACGGATGTCGCTGGCAGAGCGAGTTTCGCTCAGAGAACAGGCCCGGCGCCCAGAGCTGCTTCCAGTGGCAGGCCGGCGTCTGTAAGTAGAGCCCCATACGCCATTTCGGCGGCCGCGGCCCCTGCGCCTGCCAATTTCAGCCAAGAGTATCATTACGTGCTAGGTGACCTGAAGCGCATTGCCATCCTGGCTGCTGCGATGTTCGCTATCCTGATCGCTCTGGCCCTCATCCTCACCTGATGGCGCCAACGTCACTTCGTTAACCGGGGAGACCGCTTCGCTGACACGGACCTCCTGGCGTAGGCGATGGCCGATGCTCCATCTGTGGATGAGGAGCGCTGCGGCATGGCACAGCGCTCGGCCCAGGAGGCAGGCCCATATGCTGCCCGTAATCACAAAGAGGGTGGCGGACAGCCAATCGAGGGCGCTTGCCAGATAGTAGAATCCGCGCCGGTCGAGAGATGAAGAGCCTGGTCGCCGGCCCCTGATGAGGCGTCGTACCACGAGGTTCCAGGCCAGGCCAAACCACACCCCCCAGTACGGCCCCAACAAGGGAGTGCTGGCGGCTCGAAACACGGTCAGGCTCGCTTCATCTGTGATGGCATGGAGGAGACTGCCTGGTCTATCAACGCCCAGCGGGACCCGAGGGCCTGTTATCTCGGGTCCTTTTGGCGCCGGACGGTAGGGGGCCCTATCGGAATAGGGGGCCCTATCGGAATAGGGGGCCCTGGCATAGTATGGCGCCCAGAAGCAGGCGATCAGGGCTATCGTGCCCGGGACAAGCACTGCCAGCCAGGGCCCGTGCTTGGGCCAATCGATGGGCGCGATGCCCACATCGTTCGCTGCAAAGCTACCTTCCACAAGCAACGCAAAAACGAAGCCAATCGACGCTAGGACGGCAATGATCCGCCCAACCCAGGACCACGAGGCCTCGTGCCCCGTGTGCCCACTTGAGATGCTTCGTGCGCGGATCGACCGCTCTGCCAGGCGAGCGATCTGGTTTGCCGAGATCATTAGCAGCGCATAGAATATCCCGCCCGTCAGGGCTCGCAGCGCTGCCTGGTCGAGAAGCCGTAGCAGCATCATCTCTTTCTCAGACAAGTACACACCCTGCCACTGGGCAGCACAATCCTCAGTGATGCGGGGCATTCTGGGCCGCCGACCTTGTAGGTGCATTCGTAGCCCAAGTACGCCTCAAGTGAGCGCAGATCGGCAACGCTAATCTGCGTGGCGGTCAAGCGTGAAATAGACTAGTCTGATTGTAGCCGACGGGGATGTCGTGTCAAGAGCGCCCCGGTTGCCCGCTCTTTGAAGAGCGACGATCATTTCGCCACCGGGTGCCCGGCTCCGAGGTATCGACTCTGGCGAGCGGAGATGAACGCACCACCAGGGATGACATAATGGGTGGGGGCTGAGCGGTGAGAGGCTCGCGCCGCGACTATGGCGAACATCGCAAAAAGTAGTATACTGGGCACCGATCAGGCTCCTGGGGCTGGGTCGGGTTGCCAGTCATATCTCGTGTGCTGGCTAGCCCAAAGCCGCGGAGCATCCATCGGGTTTCCTCGGTCCTGTTCGTCTCAACAGGGCGGAGCCGAATATACCTCAAGAGATGCGGAGGAAGACACATGCAGATCGATCTTACGGGCAAGCAAGCCTTGGTGACGGGGGGCGCGAGAGGCATCGGCCGGGCCTGCGCCCAGACTCTGGCCGCCGCAGGCGCCAGGGTGGCCGTCGCCGACATCAACCTGGAGGGTGCCCGCGCGACAGCGGCGCAGCTCAAGGACGGCTATGCTCTTTACCTTGACCTCGGTGATCCCCAGAGCGTCTCCGATGCCTGCAGGACACTCAGGTCTGAATTTGGCAAGGTGGATATCCTGATCAACTGTGGCGGCATCATCTCCTACCGTACGGGCATCGGGGCCGTGTCTCTGGAGGAGTGGGACAAGATCCTCGATGTGAACCTTCGAGGCACCTTCCTGCTCTGCAAAGAGTTGATGGAGGAGATGAAGCAGCTAGGTTGGGCTCGTATCGTCAATTTCGCTTCGATGGCGGCCCGCGTTGGGGGCATCGAGGCCGGGATACATTACGCAGCTTCCAAGGCCGGCCTGATCGGCCTGACCAAGACTCTGGCTCGCGAGGGCGGGCCGTATGGCCTCACCGCCAATGCCGTGGCGCCTGGGGTCATCACCACGGACCCGGTCAAGCAGCAGGTGGGAGATCATGAGCAAGCCTACACCAGCACCATTCCTATGCGCCGCCTCGGAGAACCCGAGGATGTGGCCAATGTCGTGCTGTTCCTGTCCTCCCCTCTCTCCGACTATGTGACCGGACTGGTGATCGATATCAACGGCGGGATGTACATGGGGTGAGATGATGACAAATACGAGCTCAGAACCGACGGTTGAGACCACTCAGTTGGTGCCCCTGGCCCAGCTCTTTGCTTTCGTGGAGAATGTCCTGGTGCAGGTCGGTGTCTCGCGAGACGATGCGCACATCGTGGCCGATTGCCTGACCACAGCTAACCTTTCGGGCATCGATTCGCACGGCGTGGTGCGCCTGGCGCATTATATCCGGCGCCTGCAAAACGGCACCATCAAGACGCACCCTGAGATCGTCTTTGAGCGCACCGGGCCCGCCACAGGTATCGTCGACGGCGGACACGGGTTGGGCCATGTTGTCACCTATCGAGCCTGCGACCACGCCATGCGGTTGGCCGATGAGGCGGGTAGCGGCACCATCGCCATACGTAACTCGAGCCATTTCAGCATGACTGGCTACTACGTCAAGCGCGTGGTGGAGCAGGGATATGCTGCGATGATGATGACCGACACGGATGCTTTTCTCATCCCCTTTGGTGGCAGAAAAGCCTTCTTTGGCACCAACCCCATCGCCTTTGGTTTTCCTACCGATGGCATTCCGGTAATCCTAGACATGGCCACCACATCCGTTCCCTATGGTAAGATCGCCTTGGCCAGAACCGAGGGCAAGCCCATCCCTGCCGAGTGGGGCTTTGATGCCGATGGCAACCCCACCACGGACCCGACCAAGGTCGCGGGGCTGCATCCTGTGGCCGGCCCCAAGGGCAGCGGCCTGGCCATGATTATCGGCATACTGTGTAGCGTGCTGTCGGGGATGCCCTGGGGACCGCACATCAATAAAATGTACGACGAGATGGATGAGGTGCGCCGCTTGGGGCACTTTGTGTGGGTGTTGGATGTCAAGCGCTTCTTGCCCCTGGAGCAATTCAAGCGGGAGTTGGGCCAGATGCTCACAGAACTGAACGAAATGCCGCCCGCGCAGGGCTTCCAACGCGTCTTTTACCCCGGCCAGGTGGAGGGCGAGTCGCGTGCCCGACGAGCCGCCCAAGGGATACCTATCGACCCCGGGCTCTATCGCGAGCTGGCGGGCCTGGGCAGCCGCTTTGGGGTGCCCTTTCCCGGCTGAGGAATTGTCATAACCAGTGAAGGAGATCACCATGAAAGCCTTGGTCAAATATGCAAGCGGCAAGGGGAACGTGGGCGTTCGCGATGTTCCGGTGCGCGAGCCCGGCCCGGACGAAATCCTGATCAAGATCAAATACTGCGGCATCTGCGGTACCGATATGCACATCTATGCGGACGAGTTCCCCAACAGTCCCCCAGTGGTCATGGGCCACGAGTACACGGGTACGGTCGTCCAGGTAGGGGAGCAAGTGCGGGACGAGTGGAAGGTGGGCGAGCGTGTCGTGGGCGAGCTGCACACCGGTTCGTGTGGCAAATGTTACCTCTGCCTCGATGGCAAGCCTCATATCTGTGATAGCAAGCTGGCCCTGGGGAGCAAGTATAACGGCGCTTTTGCCGAATATCTGACCCTCCCGGCTTGGCTGGCCCATCATTTGCCCGAGGGAATTCCCTGGGAAGTGGCCGGCGTGACGGAGCCATTTGCCATTGCCGCCCATTGCCTGGTGGAGCGCGGTGGGCTCGGCGGGCCGCAGAAGGTGCTCATCTCGGGGTCCGCCACGATGGGCCTCATGTCCACGATCTGGGCCAGCCGCCTGGGCGCCAGCGAGATTATCGTCTCGGGCACCAACATGGATGTGGACATGCGCTTCCCCCTGGCCAAGAATATGGGCGCCACGCACACCGTCAATGTGCAGCAAGATAGCCTCAAGGACGTGGTCATGTCCGTCACGGGCGGCATCGGCGTGGATGCGTGGGTCGAATGCTCCGGCTCGGCTGCGGGGATCAGTGCGGGTCTCGACCTGGTGAAAAAGACGGGCAAGATCGTGCTCATCGGCTTGGTGGGGCCGCAGACGATCCCTGTGCCCTGGAACACGATGCTGTACCGGGAGTATGATGTGGTGGGCTGCTTTAGCTCTCCGCCCAGCAGCTGGCAAAAGGCGTTGGCCGCCGAGGCCCAGGAGGCGCCCAAGCTGCGCCAGTTGGTTACGCGCATTCTTCCCCTCGATGACTGGGAGCAGGGATTCGATATGATGCGTAAGGGCGAGGCGGTCAAGATTCTGATCGATATGCAGTCGTAGTCTCATCTTGGAGGTGGAATATGTTCAAACGTATGGATCATGCGGCCATCAGCGTCAGGGACATGGAGAAGACGATTGCCTTCTATCGTGACATCATCGGAATGGAAAAGACGTTTGACCGCACCTTCGACGCACCCATGGCCAAGCTCATTGGCGTCCCCGGCACGGAGGTACGTATCGTGCACATGAGGTTCGGTGAGTCGGTGGTCGAGTTGTTCGACTATCACTACCCCAAGGGCCGCGATCCGCGCCCCGATCCCTCGCAGGCCGATTTCGGGCTCATTCACATCGGCTTTATGGTGGAGGATTTCTGGGCCACCTACAAGCACCTAGTAGATCATGGGGTCAGCTTCTTGGGTGAGCCGGTGGAGATTCGCCCGGGTGTCTTTGTGGCCTATTTCCGCGGCGCCGAGTACGAGGTGTGTGAGATGCGCGAGATTTTGCAGCAGTAGGCGAGTAGTTAACATAACTAAAGAGCTAGAAATCGAGGTGTGAAGCATGTCCCAGTTCGAGGTACTCAAACCGCCGGCTATCTGTCGGAGGCTGGTGGTCTCTGATGACGACCTTTCGACTGTGCCCCAGGATGACCTAGTGCGCATGGTCGCGCTGCTCTACCTGGTGCGCGACTTTGAGGTTGCCGTTCTGGATCTGAAGGACGCCAACCTGGTAAACGGCCCGGCCCACACCAGTGTGGGGCAGGAGGCTATCGCCGCGGGCACCGCCGCCGTGCTACGCAAGACCGATATGATGGCTTCGACCCATCGCGCCCACGGACATTTTCTGTCCAAGGCCTTTATTTACTATGCTCCCGATGACTACCAGCCTCTGCGCGACCCGGTGACCCCCGAGATGCAGACGGCCGTGAACAAGACGTTGGCCGAGATCATGGGGCTCAAGGCGGGGTGGTGCTCTGGCCGCGGCGGGTCGATGCACTTGTACGATGGCAAGTCGGGCAACCTGGGCAGCAACGCCATCGTGGGCGGAGGTATACCCATCGCCACCGGTGCCGCCTGGGCGCAAAGGTTGCTCAATAAGGACTCTGTGGTCGTCTCTTTCTTCGGTGACGGGGCCATGAACCAGGGTGTCTTGCACGAAGTGGCTAATATGGCCTCGCTA
>CAYQDH010000020.1:9903-23081 GCA_964416075.1 uncultured Anaerolineales bacterium
TTTTGTGGAGAACAACTTTTACGCTGTAGGTACCTCGGTGGAGCAGTCGTCGTGCATCGGCGACCTGGCGCAGCGCAGCATCAGCTATGCCATCGATAGCCTGATCATCGACGGTATGGACCCCCTGGCGGTCTACCTGGCGATGCGGCACGTCGCCGAGGATATGCGCAAGGTGCCCTACCCCTTCTTCATCGAGGCCAAGACGTACCGGCACTATCATCACGCGGGTCGCATCGCCGGCAGCGCCTTTGGCTATCGGTCCAAGGAAGAGGAAGCCGAGTGGCTCCAGAAGGACCCGATCAACGCCTTTCCTCAGCGGCTCATCCAGCGCGGCTTGCTGACGGCAGATGAGAACGACAGGCTCAAGGCCATGTCTCGCTCCAGCATCGACCGGGCCCTGGCCTTTTGCACCGAGGAGAAGGATGGCAAGCGTTTTATCCCCGAAAGTAAGTGGCCGGCGGCCGAGTCGCTGATCGAGCACGTGCGCAATGACAAGGACTTGATCGCGGGGGTGCCACTCAAGGAAAAAGAGGACTTTGCGCAGTTCAAGAAAATGACTTATGTGGAGGCCATCGCCGGCGTGACGCTGCGCGCCATGGAGCGCGACGAGCGCGTCATCGTGTTGGGCGAAGAAGTGGCCAATCTGCGGGGTGGTGCGTACCAGGCCACGCGAGGCATCAAGGAGCGTTTCCCCGAGCGCCTGTTCAACACGCCCATCTCGGAGACGGGCTTTGTGGGGATCGGCGGGGGCGCCGCATCGGTGGGGATGCGCCCCGTGGTAGAGATCATGTTCCCTGACTTTGCGCTCATGGCCTCGGACCAGCTTTTCAACCAGATCGGCAAGCTGCGGCACATGTATGGTGGCCAGATCAGCTTCCCGATCATCTTGCGCACCCGCGTGGCCATCGGTTACGGCTACGGTGGGCAGCACTCGATGAACCCGGCATCGTTCTTTGCCCAGTTCTCCGGCTGGCGCGTGGTGGCGCCCTCGAACGCCTTTGACTATATCGGGCTATTCAACACCGCCATGCGTTTCACCGACCCTGTGTTCATCATGGAGCATGGCCTGCTATACGCCGAGCAGGGCGACGTGCCCGTCGACGACATGGACTATTGTGTGCCCTACGGCAAGGCCAAGGTGCTGCGGGAGGGCAGCGATGTGACGGTGCTCACTTACTTGCTGGGCGTGGGCGCCTGTGTCAAGGCGGCGGAGGAGCTGGCCGGGCAGGGGATCAACGCCGAGGTTATCGACCTGCGCACCCTTGATTACCAGGGCATGGACTATGAGACCATCGGGGCCTCGGTGCGCAAGACCGGCAGCGTGCTCATCGTGGAGCAAGGGCCGCGCAGCCTCACCCTTAGCGGGCGCCTGGCCGACGAGATCCAGGAGCGCTTTTTCGACTACCTGGATTGCCCCGTGGGCAAGGTTACCTCGGCCGATGTGCCGAGCCCCGTCTCCAAAAAACTTGAGGAGGCGTTCATCCCGTCCTATGAGATGATCCGCGATGCCCTGGCCAAGGGTGGCAGGCACCTGTTCTAGCGTCGTCGTGCTTGTTGTCTACAAATGGAGCACCAGCACCCCTGCTGGTGCTCCTAACATGTCCTGGAGCGAGTTGTCAATGTCATCTCCCACCTGGCGAGGTTTTCGCGCCACCGTGCCGGTGGCTCTCAGCGTCGTGCCCTTTGGCATCGCCTATGGCGCCATCGCCAGCCAGGGGATGGCTCTCTGGCAGGGCTGGCTCATGTCGGTGGTAGTCTTTGCGGGCACGGCGCAATTTGTTACGGCCAGCATGCTGTCGCAGGGAGCGGCGTACCTGCCTATCCTGGTGACCGCGCTTCTGCTCAACCTTCGTCTCGTATTATTGAGCGCGGCCGTATCGCCGCACGTCCGCCAGGCTCCCAAGATGCTCCAACCGCTCATGGCTCACATGCTCACCGATGAGAGCTTTGCCGTGAGCATGGCCGAATTCGAGCAGCGCCCCAGCAATCCCTGGTTCTTTATCGGTTCCGGCCTGACTATCTTTGTTTTCTGGCAGGTGGCCACGCTGATGGGCCTCTTGTTTGGGTCTAATCTGCCCCGCGGCCTGGGACTGGAATATGCTCTGCCGGCCACGCTTATCTGCCTGATCTTTATGCTCGCGCGCGGCCGGAGGGGCGCGGTCGTAGCTATCCTCGCGGCTACCCTGAGCCTGGCGCTCTTGCCCTTGGTTTCAGGTACCTGGAGCGTCATGGTAGCTACCTTGGTCGCCGCGACGGTGGGGGTGCTGTGGAAACATCAGGGATAACTCTCTTGATCCTGGCCCTCGCGCTGGGAACCATGACTTTCCGCCTCGTTCCTCTGGCCCTGCTCAGTAGGATGAGCCTTCCCGAATGGCTGCAGGACTGGCTGCGCCTTGTGCCTGCCGCCGTCTTGGCGGCCATGCTGTCGCAAGCGCTGTTCGTGCAAGATGGCCGCCTGGTCCTCTCCTGGCGGAACGTCTACCTCCTGGCGGCGATTCCCACGTTTGTCGTGGCCTGGCGCACCCGGAGCGTGTTCCTCACCATGTTGTGTGGCATGGTAAGCTTTGCGCTGCTGCAACGCCTCTTGGCTTAGGTCGTCTCCGTCCCCGGCTTACAGGACCATCATGACCGCGGCGATGGGCGACAGTGTGGCGCCGAAGTATAGATACCATAGTGAAAAGCAAGATATCTTGGCGGTCTTGGATTTCCCCAATGGATGCACGAACTCCCATCGGTTTGACAGGTGCTCACTGCCGGCCTATGCTATCCTCATGAGGCGTATACGACTGGACACTCTAATGCACCAGCGTGGCCTGGCTGCAAGTCGCGAAAAGGCCCAACGATTGATCGCGGCCGGCCAGGTGCTGGTGGATGGCCAGCCGGCCACCAAGGTGGCCACGCCTGTCGCCGAGGATGCTGCCATCGAGATTCGCCAACAATTGCCCTATGTCAGCCGGGGTGGGTCCAAGCTTGAAGCGGCTCTGCAGGCTTTTGGCATCGACCCACAGGGTTCTGTAGCCGCCGATGTGGGTGCCTCCACGGGTGGGTTCACCGATTGCCTGCTGCAGCATGGGGCCGCTCGCGTGTATGCCATCGACGTGGGGTATGGTCAACTGGCCTGGCCCCTGCGCCAGGACTCGCGTGTGGTGGTCATGGAGCGTACCAACGCGCGCTATGTCGATCGGCTCTCCGAGACAGTAGACCTGGTCACCATTGATGTTTCGTTCATATCGTTGCGCCTGATCCTGCCGCAAGTCAAGCAGTGGCTTGCTCCGGCCGGGCAGGTGGTAGCTCTGGTCAAGCCCCAGTTCGAGGCTGGGGCCGAGCAGGTGGGCAAGGGCGGTGTGGTGCGCGATGCACAGGTTCATCGCGCCGTCTTGCGGGAGGTCCTCCAGGACGCCCAAGCCGATGCCTGGGCCGTGTGGGGGCTGATCTGTTCGCCCCTGCGAGGCCCCAAGGGCAATCGCGAGTTCCTGGTCTGGCTCAAGCTGGCGCCCAAGGTGCAGGTGGCCTCCATCGGGGAGATGATCGAGGCTGCTCTGCTGTGTTCGGACTGATTAAAAGTGCGCTTCGGCTATTGAGCTTCTAGTGCCGCCGTAGTGCGCTTGGAGGGTATATGTCTTTGCGCCTTTCGTCGCCCAGGAATCAGCTTAGGGCCGCTATCATCGCCATCATCCTGATCATCCTTGTATCTGTATTGATATCTGCGTGGACTGCGCTTGTACCTTTCTTTATTGGCATCATTGTGGCCTACCTGCTGCTTCCGGCGGTCAACTACCTGGACTGGCACTCGCCCAGAAGGCTGCAGAAAAGGGGCTGGTCTCGTCCCTTGGCGATTGTCATCGTTTACATCGGGCTGATTGCTCTGACTACCGGGTTCATCTCCTACTTTGTGCCTGTCATCGGCGAGCAGGCCAAGATGCTGGGTGAGTCGGTGCCCGGCTACCTGGAGCGTGTTCAGCAGCTCTTTCAATATGACATCACTGCGTTCTTGGAGACTATACCACCCGAAATCCGGGCCGCGGTAGAAACCAACCTGGAACAGATCGCCGGGACGCTGACGAGCGCGCTGCAGAAGGGCATCGTGGTGACCGTGACCACCCTTTCACAGACGATCAGCTTCATCATCGGCCTGGTCATCGTCCCCTTTTGGCTCTTTTACGTACTCAACGATGAGGCCAAGGGACGGCGTATCTTTTACGGCATGATGCCCGATGAAGTGCGCGGCGATGTGCATTGCATCGTCGCACTTGTTGATAGGATCCTGAGCAGCTACATTCGCGGCCAGTTCATTCTGTGTCTGCTGGTGGGAGCCATGGCCACCATCGCCCTTTTTGCCCTGGGGGTTAACTTGGCGCTCTTGCTGGGGACCGTAGCCGGCATACTTGAGATCATCCCCTTCTTGGGCCCCTATCTCGGCGCGATTCCGGCCATCCTGGTGGCGCTGGCTAATCGACCCATCACGGCTTTATGGGTCGCCGTAGCTTTTGCAGCGATCCAGCAGATCGAGAATATCTTTCTGGTGCCGCGCATCTCGGGCAATGCCGTGCGCTTTCACCCCGCCATCGTCATGGTGATCATCGTTGTAGCCAGCGAGCTGGCGGGGCTCCTGGGCGTTCTCATCGCCGTCCCCGTGGCTGCTGTGGGGCGTGATGTGCTGCGCTACCTCTACTTGCGCACCACCGATGCGGGCAATACACCCGACAAGGCATTCGACCTGGTCTACGCAGAGTTGAGAGAAGAACCCGAGTTTATCAAATGAACGCTCCGCTACAACGATGCCAAAAGCTCTGCCTTTGGCCCTACGATTCCAGTTATTGCGAGCTAAAGTGAATACGACTGTACCTTCTAGAACAACACGAGAGATCCGCAACTTTTGCATCATCGCTCACATCGATCATGGCAAATCCACTCTGTCCGATCGCCTGCTGGAGTATACGAACACCATCGCGCACCGCGACATGGCCGAGCAGGTACTCGACAGCATGGACCTGGAACGCGAAAAGGGGATCACCATCAAGGCCAAGGCCGTGCGCATGTTTCATCACGCACGCGATGGCCAACGATACGAGCTGAACCTGATCGACACGCCCGGCCATGTGGACTTTTCCTATGAGGTTTCTCACGCTCTATCGGCTTGTGAAGGGGCGGTCCTGGTGGTGGATGCTACGCAAGGCGTCGAGGCCCAGACGCTGGCCAACCTCTACTTGGCTATCGATCACGGCCTCGATATCATCCCCGTGGTGAACAAGATCGACCTCCCCTCGGCGCGGCCCGAGGATACGGCGCAAGAGATCGAGGATCTGCTCGGTGTGCCTGCCGAAGAAGTCATACTCGCTTCGGCCAAGGAAAACATCGGCACAGAAGATGTGCTCGAGGCGATCATCCAGCGTGTGCGTCCGCCGGGCGGCGATCCCGAGCGTCCGCTGCGCGCTCTGATCTTTGACTCACATTATGATGTGTACAAGGGGGTCATCGCCTATGTGCGCGTGGTGGACGGGGTGATCGGGGCAGGCGCCCCCATCCTGATGATGGGGAACCAGGTTCAGGCCGAGCCCCTGGAGGTGGGCATCTTTACGCCGGCCATGCAGCAGGTGGGCGAGCTGCGTGCGGGGGAGGTGGGCTATGTGGCCACTGGCCTCAAAAGCGTGCGCGATTGCCGCGTCGGCGACACCATCACGCTCAAGAGCGCTCCCGCTGCCGAGTCGTTGCCGGGCTTCCGACCGGCCAAACCGATGGTGTTTGCCGGGCTCTATCCAGTGGATACTGAGGATTATCAGGCACTACGTGAGGCGCTGGACAAGCTGCAACTCAACGATGCTTCGCTGGTATTTCAGCCCGAATCCTCTGCTGCGCTGAACCTGGGGTTCCGTTGTGGCTTTCTCGGGCTGTTGCACATGGAGATCGTACAGGAGCGCCTGGAGCGCGAGTACAACCTCAACCTGCTGGCTACTGCGCCGAGTGTGGAATACCAGGTTCTGCGCAAGAACGGCGATATCATGTTGATCGATAACCCCGCGGACCTTCCCGATCCCTCCGAGATCGAAGAGGTCCACGAACCCTGGATGAGCATCTCGCTCTTTACGCCTCAAGAGTACATCGGCGTGCTCATGGACTTGGCCACCAACCGGCGGGGCGAGTTCCGCAAGATGGACTATCTCGACGATCGCCGCGTCACACTCCACTTTGCCATCCCACTCTCCGAAATCCTGGTCGACTTTCATGACCAGCTCAAAAGCAAGTCGCGCGGCTATGCGTCGATGGACTATGCCTTTGACCAATATCGCCCGGGCGATCTCATCAAGTTGGATATCCTGATCAACGGCGATCCCGTGGATGCGCTGTCCATCATCGTGCACCGCGACCAGGCCTACAACAAGGGAAGCGCCCTGGTGCGGCGGCTCAAGGAGGTGATTCCCCAGCAACTCTTCGCGGTGGCCGTGCAGGCTGCTGTGGGGGGACGAGTCATTGCCCGTGTCTCGGTGTCTGCCTTGCGCAAGGATGTGTTAGCCAAGTGCTATGGCGGCGACATCACTCGCAAACGCAAGCTGCTGGAGAAACAGAAGGAAGGCAAGCGGCGCATGAAGCGCATCGGCAAGGTGGATATCCCGCAAGAGGCGTTCATGGCCGTGCTCAAGCTCGAAGAGTAGTGGCCCATCGATGCCCCATACCCATCCTGGCGTCGCCCGTGAGGCATGACATGAAACGCGATCGCTCCAATCTGCTCGCCACGTTGCTCTTGTTGGCCATTCTGGGCGGCGCTCTCTTTTTGCGACTCTATGACCTGCATTGGGATAGGGGCTATCTCTTTCACCCCGATGAGCGCCAGATCCTGATTGTGGTAGATAGCCTATCCTTTCCCTGGCCACCCGATTGGCGCCTGCTCCTTTCGGCCAAGAGCCCCTGGAACCCCGGGTTTTTCGCCTATGGCTCCTTCCCCATTTATCTGTTGCGCATATGCGCCAGCGCCGTGGGGCTGCTGGACGCCGAGTATGCGTCGCTGAACCTCAGTTACGTGGTGGGCCGCGTGCTATCGGCCCTGTTTGACGTGGGCACGGTGTTGTTGGTCTATGTGCTGGGGCGCAAGCTCTTCCGGACCGTACGCAAGGGCGCAGCTATCGCGCTCATTGGCGCCTTTTTGGTGGCGCTGGCCGCCTTGCACATCCAGTTGGCCCACTTTTACACTGTGGATACAGTGCTGACCTTCTGGGTCGTTTTGACGGTGCTGCTCGCCGTGGACCTATCGCGCCGGCCCGCCTGGAGCCGTGGCCTGCTGGTTGGCGCAGCCTGGGGAGCTGCCATGGCCACCAAGGTCAGTGCGTTCCCCTTGATGCTGGCGGTCGTCGTGGCTTGGTTTCTGGGCGCCGTGCACCAGATGGGGCGCGGCAGCTCACCCTCGGCGCCGGACGGCCCGCCGCACTCCCCGGCCGCCGCTATCTTGGCTAGGGTCGTCGGGGGAACCCTACTCACGGGCTTTGTGGCTCTAGCCACTTTTCTGTTCCTGCAACCATATGCCCTGCTCGACCCTCTGACCTTTATCAGCGACGTCGTCCATGAAGGGTTTATGGCGCGCGGGACGCAGGATGTCCCCTATACCCGGCAGTTCATCGGCACCTTGCCCTATCTCTACCCCCTGCGGCAGATGATCGTCTGGTCCTTGGGTATACCCCTGGGCCTGGCCGGATGCGCCGCTGCCGTGGCCATGTTGGGCCGTGGCATCAGAGATGTGTGGCAGGGTGAGTGGCTCCGCGCCGCTGACGCCTGGATCCCGCTCTCCTGGGTGTTGCTCTATTTCGGCCTGACGGGCTCGTTCCATGCCAAGTTCTTGCGCTACATGCTGCCCGTCATCCCCTTCCTTTGCCTGTGGGCTGCCTGGGCCCTGGTGCGCCTGGTAGAGATGAGCAGGGCACGCTGGTGGACGAGCTTGGCCTGGCTGCTGTCTTTCATCGTGTTGGGGGGCACACTCTTTTACACATTGGCCTTTATGAACATCTACAGGGAGGAGCACCCTTGGATCCAGGCTACCTCGCATCTATGCGGCACCCTGCCCGAAGGTAGCGCCATCCTTGGTGAACACTGGGACGACCCGCTGCCCCTGCTGCAAGGCACTGGCGACTTGCGCTGTTACCGCAAGCACAACGTGACCGAGTTCGAGGCGTACAACCGCGACGACGTGGCCAAGCTGGAGCACATCCTCCAATCGCTGCAGGCCAATGAGTATATCATCCTGTCTTCGAACCGCCTGTACAATACCATCCCCCGCCTGCCGCAGCGCTATCCGCTGACCAGCCGCTACTATGAGCTGTTGATGGGCGAGCGCCTGGGATTCGAGCTGGTCTACTATGCCACCGCCGATCCCGAGCTCTTGGGTGTGCGCATCGTGAGCGACACCTTTGTCGACCCTCGGCTGCCTCGGCCTAGGTTGCTGGCGGAGCGTGAGGACGCGCAGCGGCGCATCGATCTGGGCCGCGCCGACGAGAGCTTTACGGTGTACGACCATCCTATGCCTCTAGTGTTCAAAAAGACCAGGCAGCTATCGCGACAGGAACTGCTCGACCTGTTTGGAGAGGCAGCGCAGAACCTGCCTGCGGCTAGATAGGGGCGGCCCGCCAGGGACGCCCAGCAGGCGAAGGTCTTTGGCCGAATCATTTTTCGATGTTATAATGGCCGCTGGTTCGAGCCCAGCGGCGCCGAGCACTACCGATGTGAGGCGATTCAATGAACAAGCGTCTGCGGCTGGCCGTGGGTATCCTGGTCAGCCTGCTTTTTCTCTACCTGGCTATGCGCGAGATTACCTGGTCTGATCTGTGGGAACTCTTCCGCCAGGGTAATTATCTGTACCTCATTCCGGCTGTCCTGATCATCGTGGCCGTGAGCTGGGTCCGCGCCTGGCGTTGGCGGTTGCTGATGTACCCCAATCACCACCTGCCCCTTACGCGAATCTTCTCCTTCGTGAATATCGGCTATTTCTTTAACAATATTTTCCCTGCCAAAGCGGGTGAGTTGATTCGTGCATACTTGGCGGGGCGTATGATCAGCGGGGGCATCGGGCAATCGCTCTCCACCTTGCTGGTGGAGCGACTGCTCGACGTTTTGGCGACGGTGGCCATCCTGGTGATCCTCATCCCCTTCGTGGCCCTGCCAGCTTGGGCCGCCCGCGGCGGTCTGCTTTTCGGCCTCGCCGCGATTGCGGTCGCCGTGATCTTGGTGGGCTTGTCGCGCTTCGGGTCGCGAGGGGTGGACTGGCTCTGGCGCTACCTGGGTAAGATCCCGCTGATCCGCAGCCCCAAGGTCAGCGGGCCGCTCAAGAGGGCCGCGCAGAACCTGGTGGATGGTTTCGGCGTGCTTACCGAGCGCAAGGTGCTGCCCGGCGCCCTCGTGGGTACCTTTCTGATCTGGCTGGGCTATGCTCTGCTCAACTATACGATGATGGCCGTATTCGGGATGGCCGGCGCATTACCCTTTGCCGCGGCTCTGCTCGTGCTATGCACCACCGGGTTCAGCATGGTGATTCCATCATCGCCAGGGGCCATGGGTGTCTTTGAATGGGCGGGGGTTCAAGCCCTGGCGGTGTACGCGGTGGCCGAGAGCCGGGCCTTTGGTTACATGTTAGGATTGCACCTCTTCACCAATATCGTCTTGATCGCCCTGGGTTTGGTGGGGCTTTTGTCCGAGGGACTCAGCGCCTCGTCGCTCAGGGCTAGTGTGGACGCTGTCGCCGACGCGCCGGCCTATGACAGCGCCGCGAATTCCGCAGATGGTGCCCCTGCGGCGTCATCCCCCATTGCTGGCCAGGGTCCGGAGACCGGCGCCCGATGAAGATCCTGATGGTGTTGACCTACTATTATCCCCACTGGACGGGGCTTACTGCCTTTGCGCAGCGCATGGCGGAGGGCCTAGTCCGGCGTGGCCATCAGGTGACGGTGCTCACCTCTCGCTTCCGCAAGGATCTGCCCTTGCGGGACGAGCACAATGGCGTGCGCATCGTACGGCTGCGCTCGTGGTTCCGTCTGAGCCGAGGCCAGGTGATGCCGGGGTTTATTGGCGTAGCTAGGAGGCTGATCCGCGAACACGATGTGGTGCAGGTGCATACTCCCATGTTGGAGGCGTGGCTCGTGGGGGTTCTCGCGCATCGGGCTGGGCGCAAGATGGTGATGACGCACCATGGTGACCTGGTGATGCCCGCCGGTTCTTGGAACCAGTTTGTCCAGTTGACCGTCGGCTACTTGCAGGATCGCGGCGCCTCGACGGCTGATGTGATCAGCACATACAGCCAGGACTATATCGACCATTCTGACTATCTGCGGCCTCACGCCCAAAAGGTCATACCGATCTACCCTCCCGTAGAATTCCCCCGCCCCGATGAGGAGGCGGCGCGTCGATGGCGAAAATCACTGTCGCTGGATGGTGCCCCGCTCATCGGCTTTGCCGGCCGGTTCGTGGAGGAAAAGGGCTTTGACTATCTGCTCAAGGCCCTCCCTCTGATCGCCGAACGGTTCCCCGATGTGCACCTGGTCTATGCCGGGGAGGCGGCTGTCTACGAGGGATTCTATGCCCGCTGCAAGCCCCTCATCGACCAGCACAGCGAGCGGATCGCGATGCTGGGGCTGATCACTGACCCGCGGAAAATGGCCGATTTCTATGCCATGTGTGATGTCTTTGCTCTTCCCAGCCGTACGGATGCCTTTGCCAGCGTCCAGGTCGAGGCCATGCTCTGCGGCACTCCCCTCGTGACGACGAATATCCCCGGTGCCCGCGAGGTGCTTCGTGCCACGGGCATGGGCCGCTTGGTGGAGCCGGGCGACGAGGTTGCCCTGGCCGATGGACTGGTGGAGGTGCTTCGTCACCGGGAGCACTATGTGAAACCCCGGGAGCAAATCAGCGCGGTGTTCTGCGCCAAAGAGTCGATCTCGCAGTATGAACGCCTTCTAGCCAGCCTGGCAAAGGGGTAAGCGCGTGGCCGTTGGCACTGAGTTGACCTCCAAACAGGCCGAGACACTCGACCGCTTGCTGCGCAATGAATCGGATGTGGCCTACAAGCGGCGAGTTCGGCGCATGCTCTCCTATCTCGATCTCAAGCCCGGGTTGGCTGTCCTCGATTGCGGCATGGGTATGGGTTTCTACTCTCTGGTCATGTCCGAGCTCTACCCCGAAATCATCGTCTATGGTATAGACTATGAGGAAAAGGTGTTGCGCTATGCCCAGCAGCAACTGGCGGACCGGCGCGTCGTAGTGACGCGGGGCGATATCCACCACCTGCACTTTGCCGATGACAGTTTCGATCGCGTGGTCATGTCCGAAGTGCTCGAGCACCTGGCCGATGATGACGGGGCGCTGCGCCAGATTGCGCGGGTCATGAAGCCTGGGGCTATCCTGGCGTTGACCGTGCCCGATTGTCACTACCCCTATTGGTACGATCCCATCAACCGAGTGGCGGAAGGCATCTTTCATCGGCCCATCCGCCAAGGGCCCTTTGCCGGCATTTGGGCCAACCACGAACGACTCTACGATCGTCAGCAGTTGGTGGATACGATCCTGCGGGCCGGGTTTGTGATCGACCAGGTGGAACAACTGACCCACTACTGCTTTCCCGCGACCCAGTTCATCGTCTATACCGTGGGCAAGGGGCTGATCGAGCACAACATGCTGCCCAAGGCTATCGCCAGATCCACACATCGCTTTCAGGGGCATGAGAACAAGGGTAGCCCTTGGAACCCTATTAACTGGGCCCTGGGCCTGTTCAATTGGATCGACCACTTTAATGAGGATCCGGCGTTGATGGCCAAGCAGCACACGTTCATCAACATTGCCGTCAGGGCTCGAAAGGTCTAGGGCAGCCATGGATTCCCGAGTCAAGCGCGTCGCCGCTATAGGGCTAATCCTGTCGATTCTCTTGGCTCTGCTGGGGCAGTACTACTTTGCGTTCAAGACAGCCTTTTTGTGGGATGGCATCCTCATCTATGCGGTAGCCATGGGCCTCTTTAGCATGGTTGTGGGAAGGCTAGAGGACGTGCGCAGGGGTGGAGCCCCGGACGCTCGGCCGAGCATGTGGCAGCAGTTTCTCGTAGTCGTGCGCGGTAACCCACTCCGGGCCTTGGCTGCGATCTTGGGGACTCTAGCTGTCCTATATGTTACATACGCCGCCTTGCGGCGCCACCACGAGCAGCCTTTCTGGGATCTCCTGACTTATTGGTCTGTAGGAGTTGGCCTGACGGTTGGCGCCTTTGTACGCTGGAAGGGTTTGCCGATGGCCTTGAGAGGAGCATGGCATAGCCTCAAGCGGCACAGCGTAGAGGCCACCATTGTGGCTCTGCTAACCTTGGCTGCTTTTTTGTTACGAGTAGTCCATGTGAACTCGATTCCTTTCATCCTGTCCGGTGATGAGGCCTCTATGGGACTGGAGGCGGTAAGTGTGCTGCGCGGCACGCGCACGAATCCGTTTGCCACCGGTTGGTTCGCGAACCCCACGCTCTATTTCTTTTTGCAAGCCTTGTTCGTAAAGACCATGGGCCACACTGCCGCTGCGCTCCGTCTATCATCGGTGGTCGTCTCTAGTGCAACAGTTATCCTGATCTATGCCATGGCAAAGCACTTCTATGGGCGGTGGGTGGGCCTGCTTTCTGCTCTTATCCTGGCCTCCTATCACTATGCCATCCACTATGGGCGCATGGGCCTGAACAATGTATGGGATCCCTTTTTCGCCCTAGGGGCTTTTTACTTTTTCAGCCGAGGGTTGGAGACCCGGCGTTTGGGACAGTGGCTGTTGGCCGCTCTCTTTGTGGGGTTTTCCGTCTACTTTCATGCGGGCTCTCGGCTTACGGAACTCATGCTGCTGGCGTACCTGCTATACTGGGTGGTTCGGGATCGCAACATTCTCCACGGAAACAAGGGCAATCTGGCCGTTTTTCTGCTGGTGGTCCTGGTTCTTGTCTTGCCCTTGTTTTCGTTCTTTGCCACGCACCCCGACGACATGATGGCGCCCTGGCGGAGAAAGTCGATCTTTGCAACCGGTTGGGTGGCGAGCGAGGTTGAGACCAAGGGCAGGAGCGTGGCCAGTATCCTGACGAAGCAGTTTCTCCAGTCCATACTCGCCTTCAACGCCACACGAGACGTTGCCCCCTTCTACCAGCCATCCATCCCTCTCTTGCAGTTTGTGCCTTCCATCTTTTTCGTGTTTG
>CAYQDH010000020.1:23091-24832 GCA_964416075.1 uncultured Anaerolineales bacterium
TTTCCGCATCAGGGACCCCAAGTACTTGTTGTTGGTTATGTGGTTCCTTGCCGTGATCGTGTTTGGGGGCGTGCTGTTGGAGAACCCGCCGGCATCGCACCGGCTTCTCCTAGCTATCCCCCCTGTGGTCATCTGCGTTGCGTTAGGTCTCAGCCGGTTAGCGGACTATGTCGGACAATTGCTGGGACAGCCCCGCAGACTTGCCTATGCGTTGTCTCTGGCCCTGGTGCTGCTGATCTCTTACCAAAGCGCCAGTTTTTACTTTGGCAAGTACACGCCCTCTCACGTGTTTAGTGGCGCAAACACAGAGGTGGCCGACCGCATGGGCAAATACCTGCGAGTGTTGGGACCTGGCTATCGATGCTATTTCTTCGGCGCCCCGCGCATGTTCTATGACTTTCCAAACATCCCGTACTTTGCGCCCGATGTTGAGGGGATGAACCTGGAGCAGCCGATCGGAGACAGTGTGACCTTTGTGAACCCTGATCGCGATGCGGTGTTCGTCTTCCTGCCGGAGCGCATCTCTGAGTTTGACGTGGTGCGGCGCGCCTATCCGACGGGCTTGAAGCGCGAGTTCAAGGACCAGCGCGGGAACATCTTGTTCATATCCTACGAGGTGGATATCTAGACTCATGACCGCTAGGGAACTGAACCACGGCCAGCCCCAATCTGGTCTTCAGGTTCGAGGTACCAGCCCCGCAGCGCAGGTGAGGCGGGTGCGGCTGCCTGGCTTCGTCGCGGTGTCGCTCTGCCTGGGGGCTGCTCTGGCAGCCCAGTTGGTCATAGATCGGCGAGTATTTGTGGGCGAGCGGCTGTCAGGAGAGGGGCTGTGGGTGCCTCTGGCGGCATCTCTGTATACCCTGGCCGCTGCGCTCTGGGTGCTACGCTTTGGTGGCGAGGCCGTGGAGGCTACCTCGACCGTAACGACCGTGGATTCGCCGCGCGCCGTTGTCGGGCAAGGTCTTTGGATCAGCCTGGGACTGACTGCTGTAGCTCTGGTGCTGGGCGTTCTGGCCTTCCCGCGGTTCGCCGGCAATCGGTTCAGCCGTGACGGCACGATACTCTGGGGCCTGGGCCTGTTGTTGATGGGGCTGGCTGCCTGGCTACTCGGAAAGCCATCTGGGTGGCGCGCCAACACCGCCCGTGTCGTGTCCTGGGCCGATCGCCAAGGCCTGCGTCTCAGCTGGTACCAGGTGGGGCTGCTGCTGGCCATGGCGGTGGGTGCGTTCTACCGCCTCTTTCGCATCAATGTCATTCCTCTGGAGATGGGCCCCGACCTACCGCGAAACTATGAACACATCCAACAGATCTTGGCGGGCGAATATCCCATCTTTTTCACCGCTCACCCGGGCCGAGAGCCGCTCTTCTTTTACCTGGCCGCCCCCTTTTGTCGCCTCTTTGGGCTGAACCACACCAATATCAAGGTCGTGGCCTCGCTCATCGGCCTGGCTGTCCTGCCCGCCGTGTATCTGGTGGGGCGGGAACTCTGCGACCGCGAGGTAGGGCTGGCCGCTGCCCTTTTCCTGGGCATCAGCCGATGGCACATCATCCTGGGGCGGATGGGTTACCGCTCCTCGCTGGTCCCGCTGCTGATCTGCCTGACCTGGTATTTCCTGCTGCGAGGCCTCAAGGCGGGGCGGACCTGGTTCTTTGCCCTGTCCGGGCTGTTCCTGGGCCTGGGTATGTATACCTACAACGCTTTTATGGCCGCGCCGCTGGTCGTCTTGGGGGCATTGCTCGC
>CAYQDH010000021.1:0-8290 GCA_964416075.1 uncultured Anaerolineales bacterium
GCCGAGAGCAGCTTGGCCAGCACGAGCTCAGTGTCGGTGAGTGGCGTGTAGAGCAGCCCCTCGAGTGTCTTGCGTTCTTTCTCGCCGGCAAAGCTATCCGCCCCTACGATGCTGGCAACCATCAGAGGGATGATCAAGAACATGGGCGCAAACATATAGTTTGCGGTGAGCATCACCCATTTCTGCGTCACAGTCAGTCCCTGCAGCGGGAGGGCAAGCGAAGGGGGCAGAATATCCTCCAGGCGCTGCAGGTCCTCCAACTCATCGAGAGGGGCGAAGGAAGGGAGCAGCACGGCCACCGTGGGAAAGATGATGAGCAACATAGCGGGGACGAGGACCATGGGCAGCCAGACCATCTTGTTCTGGGTGACTTGCTTCAAGTCTTTGCGCATGATGGCCCGCATAGCTCGCCAATTCCAGTTCATGCGCCGCCTTCTTCCTGGCCATCGCCCGCAATGCGAAAATAGATATCCTCAAGCGAGTATTGCTGGGGCGATACACCATAGATTGTTCCACCCGCAGAGGCGATAGCCAAGACCACACCAGGGATGTCGTCCTCTTCCTTCACTTCGAGGAACAGCTTACCTTGCTCAAGTTTATGGTTACGCACCATAGGTATCTGCTCTAGAGCCCGCCATACGTCGCTCGAAGGCTCGCCGTGCAGATCGATCTCCACCCACAAGCCTTGCCATAATTGCTTGGCCAGCTCACGAGGGGTTCCGATAGCTCTCAAGACCCCTCGGTCGATGACACCCACGCGGTCACATAATCGTTGAGCCTCATCGAGGTTATGGGTGCATAGAAAGACGGTGCGCCCCCCGTGTTGACTCAGCTCCTGGATCATCCCCGTGACCTGGCGCGCGGCTGCAGGGTCAAGGCTGGCGGTGGGCTCGTCGAGAAAGAGGATCTCGGGCTCGTGTAAGAGGGCGCGGGCGATGGCCAACCTCTGCCTCATGCCCTTGCTGTATCCCGCAACGCGCTCGTCTGCCCTGTCTCGAAGCCCGATCTGCTCCAGGACCAGGTCGACGCGGCTTGGCAGCCTGTCCTCTGCAACGCCGTATAGATCGCCAAACGTGGCCAGGTTCTCCCGGGCCGTGAGAGCCTCATAGAGACTAGGTGTCTCGGTGAGCACGCCAGTATGCCGACGAATTTGGCTACCCTGAGAGGCTACATCCAGCCCCAGAACATAAGCACGGCCCGCCGTTGCAGAGAGTATGCCATTGAGCAAGCGGACGGTGGTGGTCTTACCCGCGCCGTTGGGGCCCAAGAAGCCAAAGACCTCGCCGTGTTCGACGCGCAGATCGAGGCGCTCCACCGCAACCTTTTCGCCAAAGTGACGCGTTAGGCCTTCGGTCCATATCGCGTCTGCCATTCATGCTTTCCCTTCTCGTAGTCCAGGGCCAGATTCCCCTGATGAGCCCATGCATCCTCCGAAATGAGAAGGACAGGGCAAGGGGACTCGGGAATACTAGTCGCTGGAAACACGCTATCATACCCTGTAAGCTCAGGCGATACGGGCCATGGCCAGGCTTTCGGAGCGGGCAGCCGCCTTTTGTAGGTGCCGCGCCAGGCGGGTGAGCCCCTCCGCAAGGGCCTCTTCACTGGCACATAGCGAGACGCGCACATAGCGATCACACAACTCGCCAAAGGCACAGCCGGGAGCGACTGCCACATGCTCTGCATCCAGAAAATCGGCGCCGAACTCAAGAGAAGAAGAGGATTGACTAGAAATGTCGACCAGGATGTAAAACGCTCCGTGGGGGAAGGATATCGTCAAGCCAAACTCCTCGGCCAGCTTGGCGGCCAGATCACGACGCCTACGATAGTGCTCCAGCATATCCAGCACGCAATCCTGCGGTCCCAAGAGGGCAGCGATGGCGGCATGTTGGGCCACGGTATTGACACAGGAAACAATCGGCTCCTGGATTTTGGTCATCGCCGCGATGATTTCTCTGCTGGCCACGGCATAGCCCACGCGCCAGCCGGTCATAGAGTATGTTTTGGAGACCGTGAAGGTGGTGATGACGCGACCTTCGCGATCCCATTTGGCCGGGCTGATATGCTCGCCTTCGAACACCAGGCGATCGTAGGTCTCATCGGAAAGGAGGTAGAGATCGTGCTTGCAGCAGAATTCGAGGCACGCCTTCAAGACATCCTCTGTATAGACGGCACCAGTGGGGTTGGAAGGGCTGTTGATCAGCATGACCTTGGTTCGAGGTGTAACCATCTGGCTGAGAGCGTCGAAATCGGGGGCAAAATCGCGTTCGGCCAAGGTAGGATAACGCCTAGTGACCGCATGGAGAAGGGTAGAGGCCATCACAAAGTTACCGTAGCCAGGGTCTGGGATGAGGATTTCGTCGTCGGGCTCGAGGAGCACCGCCATCGAGCTAAAGACGGCTTCCATAGCGCCGATGGTCACGATCGTCTCTTCTACAGGGACATAAAGAGCGTTTTCCCGCGCCAGCTTGACAGTGATCGCCTCGCGCAGTTCCTTCATGCCGGCATTAGCAGTATAGCCGGTATAAGCATATCGAGCGGCCTGAACAGCAGCCTCGATGATGTGCGCCGGCGTGGGAAAGTCGGGCTGGCCGATCTCCAGATGAATGGCGTCAGGGTAGCTGGCCGCCCGATCCAACATGATACGTATTGGAGATCGCTCCATGCGGGAAACTGTTCGAGATAACTGTCTCATCGTCCTCTCCTTGAGGCCCAATCTCCTACAAAATGAACCGCGCCGCACAACAGAGGCCAGGCCTCGTTGCACGGCGCTCATCGCGAAAAGGTGATCGTCGTCCCCATGACGCTTGTGTTAGGCCATGATAGCCCAGTTGACTCGATCTGTCAAGCGCCACGCAGAGCCCTGGGCGCTCGCGATTTTGGAGAGTAGGGCCAGGCATGGCGGAGCATGCCTGGTCCCTTGGCCAGCCGCGTAAACAAGGAGAAGGAGTGCAATAGTCTTGACGAATCCACGGGTTCACCGTATGATCTTGGGACTTTACACTGCAGAGCACAGTTAAAAGGGGGTGCACTGATGAGTCCCATACTCTCCTTCCCAAGCGATTTTGCCTGGGGTACCGCTACGGCGTCCTTTCAGGTGGAGGGCGGCGCCTCCGAACGGGGCGAATGCATCTGGGATCAATTCTGTCGTTGGCCGGGCAAGGTGGTGAACGGCGACACCGGTGACGTTGCCGATGACCACTATCACCTCTATCGAGCGGACGTAGCCTTGATGAAGGAACTAGGGATGCGGGCCTATCGCTTCTCGGTCTCCTGGCCTCGGGTGCTGCCGGAGGGCTCGGGGCAAGCCAATACCACGGGCCTGGATTTTTACGATCGCCTGGTGGACGAGCTACTCAAGGCCAATATCGATCCCCACATCACGCTCTATCATTGGGATCTGCCTTCCGCTTTGCAGCGCCTGGGAGGATGGGCGGCGCGGGATACGATTTATCGCTTTGCTGATTACGTGGCAGTAGTCGCCGATCGCCTGGGCGACCGAGTACGGCACTGGATCACCCACAACGAGCCATGGGTTGTGGCCTTTCTGGGTAACCAGACAGGGGTGCACGCCCCGGGCTGGGAAGACTTGGGGCTGGCGTTGCAGATCGCCCACAATGTACTCGTCTCGCATGGGCTCTCCGTGCCCTTGATAAGGGAGCGCAGCGATGCGAGCGCCCAGGTGGGCATTACGCTCAACTTTAGCCCCGCCTATCCGGCCAGCGATAGCCCGGAGGACGTGGCCGCGGCGAGACGGCACGATGGCTACTCTAACCGCTGGTTCATGGATCCTATCTACAAAGGCTCCTATCCCCAGGATCTTTGGGACCTGTTTGGCTATCTGGTCCCACGCGTGGCCCCCGGCGATATGGAGATCATCTCCCGGCCTATCGATTTTCTCGGGGTCAACTATTATACCCGTGGCGTGATCAAGCATGCGCCGGGCAAGTTCCTGGATTATGAGAGCCTGCATCCTGAGGGCGAGTACACAGCGATGGATTGGGAGGTCTTCCCTCAGGGATTGACTGATCTGCTGGTGCGCCTGCACAAAGACTATGACCCGGGTGCGCTTTATGTTACAGAGAATGGCTGCGCCTATGAGGATGTCCTGACACCCGACGGCCAAGTGCACGACGAAAAGCGTGTGGACTATATGCGAGAGCATTTTGCCGCCGCATACAAGGCCATTGCACAGGGGGTTCCGCTGAAAGGTTACTTTGTCTGGTCGTTGATGGACAACTTTGAGTGGGGCTATGGCTATACACGACGTTTCGGCATCGTGTACGTGGACTATGCCACGCAAAAGCGCACTCCTAAGGACAGTGCGCATTACACAGCGACTGTGATTGCCAGGAATGCTGTCGAAATCCCGTAAAAAGATCTACAACTCTGCAATGCAGGTTGGCTTTGCCCGACGATTTCGTCGTGTTGCAGGGTCTTGATGGGGCGGAGGATCTGGCCATGCCGCCGGTCAACGCCACACGGGCCAATACAGATGGGAGGTGAATATGCCAAGCGTACAGGAGTTGAAAGAGCTAGTCTGCCAGCGTATCGATGCACACCGCGAAGAGATCATTGCTTTAGGGGAAGATATTCGCGTCCACCCCGAACTCGGTTTCAAGGAGTACCGCACCGCAGCGATCGTGAATGATCATTTCTCCCGACTGGGCATTCCCCACCAAACGGGCTTGGCCATTACGGGAGTCAAAGGAATGCTGGGCGGAAGTCAGCCGCAGCTCACCGTGGCGTACTTGGGCGAACTGGACTCGGTGCTAGTTCGTGACCACCCCGATGCGGATCCCACCACAGGAGCGGCACACGCTTGTGGCCATAACGCCCAGATCGCCAACCTGATCGCCCTGGCCTATGGTTTGGTGGAGAGCGGCATCATGCCCCACCTGAACGGCAATATCGCCCTCATGGCCGTGCCTGCTGAGGAATATGTGGAGGTAGAGTACCGCCTGGGACTGCGGCGGGAGGGCAAGCTCGAGTTTCTGGGTGGCAAGCCCGAGCTGATTCGCCTGGGTGCATTCGATGACGTGCAAGTGGCCCTGATGACCCACCAGACCAGCCGCGAGGAAAAAGGCAAGTTCAGCGTGGGCGGCCCCTCCAACGGGTGTCTGGTCAAGATGATCCGCTACGAAGGGCGCGCGGCGCACGCCGGCGGCTCTCCTCACCAGGGCATCAATGCTCTGCGCGCGGCGATGATCGCCTTACAGGCCATCGATGCCAACCGCGAGACGTTCCGCGACGATGACCACATCCGCGTGCACCCTATCATCACCAAAGGTGGTGAACTGGTGAACGTGATTCCCGCCGATGTGCGCTTGGAGACCTATGTGCGCGGGGCCACCGTGGAGGCCATCGTCGCTGCGGCCAAAAAGGTGGATCGCTCACTCAAGGCGGGGGCCATGGCCTTGGGGGCCACGTTGCACCTGACCACGGTGCCCGGCTATTTGCCACGGCGACCCAGCGAGGGACTGACTGAGGTGTACAAAAAGAACGCCATCGCCCTGGTGGGCGAGGATGAATGGTGGGAGCCCAGCTTTGGCGCAGGGTCGACCGATATGGGCGATGTGAGCCATATCATGCCCGCCGTAGAAGCCAGTGCCAAGGGAAGCTGTGGCACGGGTCATGGCGCCGATTACGCCATCTGCGACCCGGAGATGGCCTATATCGCCCCCGCCAAGGTGGCGGCGATGACGATTATCGATCTTCTGGCCGACGGTGCAGCACAGGGCAAGCAGCTATTGGCGGAGTTCAAGCCTGAGATGACCCAAGAGGCCTACTTGGAGTTTATGCGCAGCCAGGCGCAAGATATCATCTGGAAGATGGAGGAGGAATAGAACCGACAGGGCAGCACAGCAGTTAGGCAACCATTTGACGATGCATGGAACGAGGATATAGTAAAGTGTGATCCGGACACACTTATTTCCAGCACCCGAGGTACCACATGCCTGGGACATTCGAGCAAGTTCTTGACCTGATCAGGCAGGGTGATGTCGTCGTGTCTCATCATGGTTACGATGAACTGGCAGCTGATGAGATTCCAGTGCGCGAGGCCATAGCTGGCGCTGCCGCAAGCGTGGTTATTGAGGATTACCCGAGTTATCCAAAGGGTCCTTGTGCTCTGGTGCTACAGCGAGACCGCCATGGTCAGCCCATTCACGTCGTCTGGGGGATCCCAAAGAATGCGTCCCGGCCAGCGGTCCTTGTTACGGCATACAGACCCAATCCCGGTCAGTGGAGTGCTGATTACTTGAGGAGAAAGACATGAAGCGAAGAAGCCACGTGAAACTGGTCCACGAGGGGGACTATGTGGCCGAGGTCGACGTAGAGCTCATCTACGCCGAGGAGGGTTGGTCTCCGTACTTGTCCCTCGATGACGCCACCAAGCTGGATGACGTGCGCGAGGCCCTGCGTCGTGGGGACTTGGCCCACGCCACCCAATTGGCGCGCATTTACACACTAACGCCCGTTTCCCTCTGACACGCCTGCAGCGCTTGGCGAACACCCCTACTGCCAGTCGTCAGGCGCAGTCCGAGGCCAGTCTGATGCGCTCTAGTCGACACTATTTGCCACAATCCTGCAAGCCCTTTTTTGAGATGGCCGAGGCGGGGTTGACTTGCAGCGCCTGTTCGAACCAGGGGATCGCCTTGTCACACTGGTCGAGATAGGCATAAGCTAGGCCCAGCTCATAGAGGTATTCTTCCGCTCGAGCGCCGAGCTCTACGGCCTTTTCGAGCTTCTTTATAGCCTCTTCATAGTTGTGCAGTGCATAATAGGTCATCCCCAGGTGGCCATAAGCCGTGCCGAACTCGGGGTCGAGCTGAATGGCCTTTTGCAGAGAGCTAAGCGCTTGTTGATACTGACCCTGGGATAGGTAGATATAGCCTAGTTGATCGTACACCTGGGGGTTGTTGGGGTCGGCCTCTACAGCCTGTTCGATGGCAGCGGTCGATTCGTCTACATCGCCCAATACACGGTAATTGCGCGACAGGTCGAGATACAGAAAAGCCAGATGGGGATTGATCTCCAGCGCAGCCTGATAGTGGGCGATGGCGTCGCGGTAGCGCCCCATCAGTTCGTGCGCGTAACCATAGTTTCGACGCACAAAGACGTCGCTACTATCGAGATCCATGGCCTTTTGGGCCATCTCGTACGCGTCGCCCACTCGGCCATAGTCGCCATACGCCTCTGCCAGATAGGCGTATCCCAAGGCATAATCAGGACCCACACGAGTAGCCTTGAGCCCCGCGGAGATCGCCTCGGCCACTTGGCCACTCCAATCGAGCGTCATGCACAAGATGGCCTGATTCTCGGGAGATTCGGCATCCAGCTCCACCGCACGCCGCGCCACACGCACCGCCTCATCGCGCTTTTGGCGCAGAGCCAGGATGCGGCCCCAGCGGGCATAAGCTACGGAGAAGCTCGGATCGAGCTCGGTGACGCGCCGGTACTCGACGATCGCCTCATCATAACGACCTTGCTCAAAGTAAGAGTCGCCGAGAGCTAGGTGCTCCTGCGTGCTGATCTCGGTGGGTGTCGCCGTAGGGACCGGACCTTGCACGGTCTGAACCCAGCTCTCGGTCTTGGAATAGAGATACCAAGCCACGGTGAAGGCGATAGCGATGGATAAGAGCCAGGGCCAAAACGGCCTGCGCTTGGCGCCGCGTGGTTCAAAGTACATAGTTGTCTATAGCCTGGCTGCTGAGCGCCCGTAGATTCATCTCTGCCTCAAAACTGCCGCTTGGGCCATGCGCCGGCCGGGGCGTGGCGCTGACGCCATCGGATGCCCGCTGGGTAACCCAGCATCTTGGCCACGTCACCTGTGGCACGGATGATAGGCAACCACCCCAGGGTGGCCAAACGCTCACGCCACGACAAGGAACCCCAACGGGGCTCGAGGCGGCGGAGCGGTTTGCGCATCATGGCCAGCAGACCGCCAGCCAGGCCGAGCAGCCAAAGCGGTGAATGCGCGATGGACAGTGTCGCCAGTGCAGGCAGGGCTACCAGATAAGTGCCATAGCGAACAAGATGGCGATAGCGCCAAAGGTCGGCTTTGCCATCACCCCTAGCGTAGCGATAGTATTGTTTGTAGAACGACGAGAGCGTGGGCCGCGGCCTAAAGTGCGCCACCGCGCCAGGAGCAAAGTCAAAGCGAAATCCCGCGTCGCGCAGGCTCAAGTCGAAAAGCAGGTCCTCGCAATAATCCAGCCATTCCGGGTACCCTCCCACCTTCTGCCATGCCTCGCGGCGAAAAGCCACCGAGCGCGAGGAAGGATTAAAGGTG
>CAYQDH010000021.1:8300-24308 GCA_964416075.1 uncultured Anaerolineales bacterium
GATCTCGTCGATCGTGGGCAGAGTGACAGCTCCCAGGGCCAACTCAAAGAGCGTCTGGGGTGCGGCCATAAAGGCTCCACTCACCACATCGGCTGGGTCATCACCCTGCAAGGGAATCAGTAGCTGCTCCAACCAGTCCTTTTCCAGGCGCACACCGGCATCAGTGGCCGCAATCAAGGCGTGCTGCGCCGCAGCGATGGCCACATTGCGCCCCTGCGAGATGTTGTAGCCAGGACGCGAGATCACCTGCAACGAAAAGGGCGAGTGGCGAGCGTAGAGCTCCAGCCTCTCGAGCGTGCCATCGGTGGAACCGCCATCGACGACAACCACTTGATCTGGCACACGCGTCTGCTGGGCCAGGGAATCGAGCAGGATGTCGATGGAGGCCGCCTCATTGAGTACAGTGGTAATGACTGATACGCGATCCAGCATGCCGCCTCCTAAGCGGCGCCCATGGCAAGTCCATGGGCCTATGGGGTACGATGGGCGCATTATACCTCTGCGATGCCGGATCGGCAACTGGAATATCAGAGTATAGCACTCCGGTATCTTGACAATCTGCGGCCACCCATCTATAATTCATATGATGCACAATGGGGATTGATGCGCTCTTGGCACATGGAACCCTACCCTTGTGATTCATGTAGAGATTCCTGATGGATGGAGATGGCATGGCAGCTAGAACGATCTTGACGGCGGAAAACCCGCTACTCAGGCAGAAATCAAAAAAAGTGAGTCGCTTTGGAGATTCCCTCAAAGCGCTGGTTCAAGACATGCTCGATACCCTTCACGAAGCCCACGGCGTTGGATTGGCCGCTGTACAAATCGGGGTGCTCGAGCGCGTCGTGGTCATCGAGATCCCTGCCGAGTACGACGAGGAGGGCAACATGGTGGAGCCCATGGAGTCCTACGTATTGGACAACCCCGAGATCGTCAAGATGCGAGGCGAGGAAGAGATGGAGGAGGGGTGCCTTTCAGTGCCCGGCTACCGAGGCTTGGTCAAGCGCGCAGTCGACGTGACCATCAAGGGCCAGGATCTGCGCGGCAAACCCGTACGCTATCGCGGTGATGATCTCCTTGCGCAAGCTTTCCAGCACGAGTTGGATCATCTCAATGGCATGCTATATTTGGATCGCCTGGAAACTCCCAACAATCTCTGGGTCATTCACGAGGGCGAAGAAGAAACCGAAACCATCTCCGAGAGCTAGAAGTCACTCGGAGGCAAACCTATGATTCCTTGGCTCGGACAGTGTTGGCAAGATCACTGGCAAGAGGTGCCCTCTTGAGACAGGGCTTTGGCAAAGTCGCTGCGCCTGTGAGATTAGACTCGGACAACAGGGTTTGGCTAGTGCGCGGGGATCCTTACCTTCGGTCAGGATGACAGGATGGCGACAATGCCAAAGCCCTGCTCTTGAGGTGATCAGGTGGGCAGATAGTCGAGCAGTTGCTCCGCACTGTGCAGGATCAGGTGGGCGCCCGCTCGAGCCAATTCCCTCTGTTCTCCAAGACCGGATAAGACACCTATAGCCCAGGCTCCCGCCCGGCGCGCAGCGGCCATATCCATCGTTGTATCTCCAACCATTAGACAATGCTCCACCGGCACTCCCAAACATCGCGCTGCCTTGCGCACCGGCTCAGGGTGGGGCTTCATACGCCAGACATCCTCGCGAGTGATGATGGCCGTAAAGCAATCCGCCAGCAGCGCTCCTTGGACAAACGCCATAGCCTCTTTCCGTCTCCTCGTGGTGACGACAGCCAGAGGGTAGCGAGCGGCCAGTGCTCGCACTAGATCGCTTCCGCGACCCAACCACGCCTCCTCCCCGCGCGCGGCCAGCCCCTTGGAGCGGCGTAGTCGATCGGCGAGACCCCAGAAACTGGTATCGACACCCATGTGTTCCAGGAAGGACAGCAGATAGTTGGCCGGTGCTTCCATCGCCCCAAAGAGCCTGCGTCCCAAGGACTCGGTGTCCAACCGCGGAAAGATACGCTTGAGCGGCGCCAGACGAGCCGCGAACTGGAGGGGCCAGCGGTTATTCGCCACGATCAAGGTGCCATCCAGATCGAAAAGGATCGCTTCGATGGAATCCCATGCCGGATACTGCGGCATCGACATATCGTTTCGCTCCCTACTATCGAAACGGCACGCGCCTAGTGTGGCGTGGGTGAAGTGCCTTGCGGTAATACCAACTCCATACGGGTCAACGGCGCACCGGAATGCCGGATGCTGCCAGGTAGTCTTTGACCTGGGCCACGCTCAGGGCGCGAAAGTGGAACAACGACGCTGCCAGGACAGCGCTGGCATGCCCTTCGGTGATGGCCTCAGCGAAATGCTCCAGCTTGCCCGCCCCACCCGAGGCGATGACAGGAATGGAGACCTCATTGGCCACTGCGCGAGTCAGCGCGATGTCGTAGCCATCCTGGGTACCATCGCAATCCATGCTGGTCAAGAGGATCTCACCAGCACCACGCTCTTGGGCCTCGTGCGCCCAGGCAACGGCATCCCGGCCTGTGGGGATGCGTCCGCCGTTAACATAGACCTCCCAGCCCCCCTCTGCTCTTTTGCGGGCGTCGATGGCCACCACAATGCACTGCGATCCGAAACGTTTGGCGCCCTCGCTGATGAGACCGGGGTTCCGTATGGCGCCGCTGTTTACGGCGGTCTTGTCCGCTCCGGCCAGAAGGATAGCACGCAAGTCGTCGACGGTGCGCAGACCGCCGCCCACGGTGAAGGGGATGTTGATCGCATCTGCCACTTGCTGCACCATATCCGCCACAATATCGCGCTGCTCGTGGGATGCGGTGATATCGAGAAAAACCAATTCGTCCGCCCGTTCCAGGCTGTAGATCCTGGCGTTCTCTACCGGATCGCCTGCGTCGCGCAGGTCGAGAAAACTGACGCCTTTGACCACTCGACCATTCAGCACATCAAGGCAAGGGATTACACGTCTGGCCAGCATACTCAACCCCCTTGAGCGATCAACAGGGCCTCGGTCAGGCTCACCACGCCCCGGTAGAGGGCCATTCCGATGATCACGCCTTCCACACCGTCCCCCTCGTAGCCCTTGAGCACACGAATATCATCCAACGAGGCCACACCGCCAGAAGCGATAACCCGAAGACCCGAGACAAGCGCCAACTTGGCCGAACTCGCAGCATTGACCCCGGTCAACATGCCGTCGCGCCCGATGTCGGTATAGACGACGCGCGATACCCCCAGCACGGCCATCTGCTTGGCCAAGTCCTGGGCTTCGATGGCCGATGTGTCGGTCCAGCCATGGACAGCCACGCGACCATCGCGCGCATCGATACCCACCACGATATGATCAGCGCTATGGCGCTGCAACGCATCCCTGACCACCTCGGGATTGCTCAAGGCTACGGTACCCAGGATAACGCGCGCCACACCATCGCCCAAGACTCTATCGACGTCCTCGGCGGATCGTACCCCTCCGCCAAATTGTACGGGCACATGGACGGCAGCAAGAATGCGTCGCAGGGCCTCCAGGTTACGAGAGCCCTCAAGCCCCAATGCTCCATCCTGGTTGACCACGTGCAACCAGGAAGCTCCTTCGCTCACCCAGCGTAACGCCGCCTGTACCGGGTCATCGGCAAAGACGGTTTCGGCGGCGAAATCCCCCTGTTGCAGGCGCACGCAGCGCCCGCCTTTCAGATCGATGGCCGGATAGATATTCATCTTGCCGCCACTGCTTGGCCCTCAGGGGGGAGATCCCGGGATGACACCCCTGCCTGCAACGCAAAGTTGCGCAGAATCTGCTCGCCCACATCCTGGCTCTTTTCTGGGTGGAACTGGATCGCGCACAAACTACCCTGTGCCACCGCCGAGGCATAGCTCAAGCCATAATCCGTGGTGGCGACGACCACGGAGGCATCCTCCGCGACAGCAAAATAAGAGTGCACAAAATAGACATAGCTATCTTGGGGCACGCCCTGCCAAAGAGGCACCTGCGCCGTCTGGTGGAGTTGGTTCCAGCCCATGTGAGGCACCGTCAGACCGGCAGGGAAACGCCGCACGCGCCCCGCCAGGATACCCAGGCCACGATGCTCCCCCATCTCTTCGCTGACCTCAAATAGCAATTGCAAGCCAACGCAGATACCCATAAAGGGCACCCCGTCGCGGATGGCCCCGCAAATGGCATCCTCCAGGTTGAGAGCGCGGAGATTACCGATGCAATCACCAAAGGCACCCACGCCCGGCAGAACCAGTGCTCGCGCTCGGCGCACCTGGCCAGCCTCGGCGGTCAGCCGCGTTTCCAGGCCCACGCGGCGAAAGGCCATTACCACGTTGCGAAGGTTACCCGCTCCATAGTCGATGATGGTGAGCATCCTAGAGCACCCCTTTGGTAGAAGGCACTCCTGAGCGACGAGGATCGATGGCCACGGCCTGCCCTAGGGCGCGGCCCAGCCCCTTGAAGATCGCTTCGATGATGTGATGGGTGTTCTGTCCATGGATCAGTTTCACATGCAAGGTGAGCCCTGCATGCTGCGCCAGTGCCCGCAGGAACTCGGGTACCAACTCGGCATCGAAGCGGCCCACTCGCTCGGAAGGGATATTGGCGTCGTAGACCAGGAGCGACCGGCCCGAGAAATCGACGGCCACCAGGGCCAGCGCTTCGTCCATGGGCATGAGTTGGCTGCCGTAACGCGCGATGCCCGTCTTGTCGCCGAGAGCTTGCCTAAACGCCTGCCCCAGGACGATGCCTACATCCTCCACCGAATGATGGTCGTCGATCTCCGTATCGCCATCGCAGGTCACATCGAGATCGAGGAGCGCGTGCACAGCCACATGGGTGAGCATGTGGTCCAGAAAGGGCACCCCGGTCTGGATACGATGAGCCCCGGCGCCATCGAGCCGGAGGCGGACCTGGATATCCGTTTCATTGGTGGTTCGGCGCAGATCAGCGAACCGCGGTACGCTCATGATACCTCCTTGCCGTTCTGCAGGCCCCGCAGCGCCACAAGCAGGGATTCGTCCTGCATAGGGGTACCAACGGTGATGCGAATGCAATCTTGAAGGCCTGGCGAGCCATAATAGCGAACCAGGATACCTCTCGGCTCTAGGGCTGCGCGAAGCTGGGTCAGGGAGAGGCCATCTAGCCGGCAAAGGATGTAGTTGGCCTCACTTTCGTAGGGATGCAGAAACGTGAGGCCCCTCAGCTTGTCCAGCAGGCGAGCCCTCTCGGCCAAGATCTTGCCGATATTCGCTTTGGCCTCGTGGAGGTCTTCCAGGGTGGCCAGGGCGGCGGCCTGCGCGGCGCCGTTGACATTGTAAGGCGATTTGAGTCGCCACAGCGCGGGCATTAGAGACGAGGGGAAAACGCCGTAACCCACGCGTAGACCGGCCAATCCGGCCCACTTGCTGAATGTGCGCAGCACGATGAGGTTCTCGTGTTTCGCAACTAGCCCCACTTGGGATGAGCGGCTGAACTCCACGTACGCTTCGTCCAGCACCACGACCAGGGGAAGCGCCAACAGGCGCAACAGGGACTCCTTTGGCAACAATTGGCCATCCGGATTATTCGGGGAGGCCAGGAAAAGCACCCGTGGCCTCGGCGTACGGCGACATAGCCGTTCAATGGCGTCCACATCGACCTGGAATGACTCTTTGCGCGGGATGTCGATCACCTTTAGGTCATGGCTTACGCCGTAGAACTGGTACATGCTGAAAGTGGGCGGGCAATTGATGACCTGTCCAATACCGGAGCCCCGGCGGCTGGGCCGGAACATGCGCAGGGTGAGATCGATCAACTCGTCGGATCCATTCCCAACCAGGATAGTAGCCGGATCCAGATCCAGATATCGACCGATGGCCTGGCGCAGGCGACGGCTGATGGGGTCCGGATAGCGATGGTACGAGGGGAAAGCATTGAGCACGTTGAGCGTATGCCGCGTGGGACCGTAGGGGTTCTCGTTGGCGTCGAGCTTGATCAATTGTCCCACGGGCATGCCCAAGCGTACAGCCACTTCTTCCAGAGGCTCTGGCGCGTACTCTTGCAAACCTTTGACCCGCTCTCCGACGAGCACAGTCACATCGAAAGACGAGGGCGAGGATTCAGCTGGGGGCGTCTTCATCGTTTAACTCCTCTTTCCAGCTTGTCTGCGCGCATACGCATAGCGCGTGCGTGGGCTGTCAGCCCTTCCTTTTCGGCAATGGCGATCCCGGCGGCGCTGATCTGTTGCGCCACACCAGGGCTTACACCAAACACACTGGTGATTTTGATGAAATCCCACACATTGAGAGGTGAGGAAAAGCGAGCCGTCTGCCCCGTCGGCATGATATGGCTAGGGCCCACCACATAGTCCCCCAGGGCCTCGGAAGAGAGGTCCCCCACAAAGATGCCACCGGCATTTCTCACCTTGCCCACCCACTCCCATGGATTTGCGATCAGTAGACAGAGGTGCTCGGGCGCGTATTCGTTGGCCAGGTTCATGGCCTCAGGCAAGTCATGTACGATGACGATGCCGCTGCGCGAGGCCAGCGAGGCGAGGATCGTCTCCGAACGAGGCAACTGCGCGAGTTGCCGGACCATCTGGTCCCGGACAGCTAGGGCGACCGATTCGGTCGGTGTAAGCAGAATGGCCGAAGCCATGGGATCGTGCTCCGCCTGGGCCAACATATCGGCGGCAATGGTAGCGGAATCAGCGGTCTCGTCAGCGATGAGCAGCGTCTCCGTAGGGCCAGGTAGCTGATCGATGTCTACCGTCCCAAAAACGCGCCTCTTGGCCAGTACGACAAAGATGTTCCCCGGTCCCAGGATCTTGTCTACGCGGGGAACTGAAGCGGTGCCGTAGGCCAATGCAGCGATGGCCTGGGCACCCCCTACCGCGTAGACCTCTCGGACTCCGGCGATGTGCGCTGCGGCAAGGATCGTATCATTCAACTCGCCATCGCGCGGCGGCGTGGCCACCACGATCTCGGGTACACCCGCCACACGAGCGGGGATAGCGGCCATGAGCAAGGAGGAAGGATAGGGGGCGCGGCCATTGGGCGCATAGATACCTACACGCTGCAGAGGGCGCACAATCTGCCCCAAAGCGCCACCTTCCTGGTCCCACTCTAGCCAGGAGTTGCGCGGCTGGCGTCGATGAAAGGCATCGATGCGCTGTGCGGCGAGATCCAGCGCCTCACGCAGCGCCGGATCGGTCCGCTTCCAGGCCAGATCGATGCGCCCTTGGGGCACGCGTAGGGCTTCCAGAGTGCTGCCATCGAGCAAGCGCGAATAACGGTGAACAGCGGCATCTCCGTCGGCCCTGACCTCGGATAGGATGCGAGCCACGACTTGGTCTGGCGTCAAAGGTTCGCCAAACAAGGTATTGATGCTGGCCTGCAAGGCGGATGGAGCCTCGTATTCATCGAGAGGCAGCCGCCTGAGCAAGGTGCGACGGCCCTCCGCCGCACCTTGGATGATGCGCACCACGCTTTCCTGAACCATTGCGATACCCCCCTCCAAACAACAAAAAAGACCAGTTCATGCCCCTGGCAGAAACTAGTCTTTTGCGGTGGGTCGCCCAGCCCTGCCGCCCTGCGGCAGAACGCCCCACCTAAATATGATGATGGCGATCGGGCCGTAACCCTCTCAACTCAGCCATGTCTACGGATATAATCAACAATCCCATTGTGATACCCTCTTTGCACGGTGGACAGATCATACCATAACGGCCTATGACTGTCAACTTGACAGTCATTCATTGCCAGATAGAATCAGGACTGAGAAACTCTTTTTATATTGTCCTGCGATTGCAGTATTCAGAAAGGCAAACCGATGGAAACCTTGACGCGCCGCAGCTTTCTGCGCGGCATAATGATAGTAGGCCTGGGAACTCTGGTCGCAGCCTGCACCCCCGCAGGTGACTCCTCAGCGAAGGAGCAGCAGGCTCCGCCGGTTGTAGAGCGAGTAGAGGCAGCCACACCGGCCCCCGCGGACACGGCCGCGATCCAGGCAGAGGCCTCGGGCCTTGCCGCCACATCCTCCCCAGCGACAGCGGCCCCTCAAGCCACAACTGTTCCCGCTGCCACAGCGGCCAAGGAGGCATCTCCTGCGCCGGCCGAAAGCGCCTATGTGGCCGTGGTGCGGGGCAGCGATCCCGAGGCCATCACCATGCGCGCGCTGGCCGCGATCGGTGGTATCGAACGCTTTGTGAAAGCGGGTTATGATGTGATCGTCAAACCCAATATGTGCAATGCCTACAATGGCCCGGAATATGCCTCGACGACGAACCCTCAAGTGATGGCCACCGTGGTCAAGATGTGTCTGGGAGCAGGCGCCAAACGCGTGCGGGTCATGGACTATCCCTTTGCGGGATCGCCGCAAGGCGCCTATCACAAATCGGGGATCGAAGAAGCGATCAAAGCCGTGGGTGGCGAAATGGAGATCATGGCTCCCATGGGCTTTGTGGAGACCGCCATTCCCGATGGCGTGGATCTCAAGTCCTGGAAGATATACAAGCCGGTGCTGGAAGCCGACCTGGTCATCAATGTCCCCATCGCCAAGCACCATGGCTCGGCCCGACTCACTTTGGCCGCAAAGAACCTGATGGGCGTCATTCAGGATCGCGGCCAATTGCACCGCAACCTGGGGCAGCGCATCGCCGATATCGCGTCGGCCGTCAAGCCACAATTGACGATCGTGGATGCCGTTCGTATCCTGATGGCAAACGGCCCCACAGGCGGAAACCTGGCGGACGTGAAGGAGATGAACACCATCATCGCCAGCCACGATTTTGTGGCGGCCGATGCCTATGCCACATCGTTGTTCGACATGAAGCCGGAGGATATCTCCTATATCGTCAATGGGGCGAAGATGGGCCTGGGCACTAGAGATCTGGCGAGCATCAAGATCGAGAAGTTGGAGATCTGAGGCTCGATGATCACCCCAATCTTCTGGCGTCGCGCTCGCAAGGCGGTGCAGGCCCTTGCTCTGATCGTCTTTGTTCTTCTTATCGCTGTCTCTTGGCAGGGAACTCGTCCCGTCCTGGGTACAGACGCCCTGCTACGCCTCGATCCTTTGGCTGCCGTGACAGCGATGATCGCCGGGCGTCGCTGGCTGGCGCGGTTCATCCCCGCCCTGGTGATCCTGGTGGCTACCCTAGTCTTGGGGCGTTTTTGGTGTGGTTGGCTTTGTCCTCTGGGTACATTGCTCGACTGGATCCCCGCTCACCAGCTGCGGAAAGGTGAAAATCAACCATCGCGCTGGCATGGCCTCAAGTACGGGGTGCTCTTTGTGATCCTCTTTGCCGCGCTGTGGGGCAACCTGACACTGCTTGTTCTGGATCCGTTGACCATCATTGTGCGCAGCCTGGGCACCCTCGTTCTCCCGGGCCTGCAATGGCTCTTTACTCAACTCGAGTTCGCGCTCTACGAATTACCCTTTCTCCGCAACGCAGTTGGCGCTGTAGATGCAGCTCTACGCTCCACGGTATTCAGTTATCAGCAATCCTATTACGATGGCGCCTGGGTGCTGGCCTTGCTCTTTGGGGGGATATTGGCAGGCAATCTAATCGTGCGCCGCGCATGGTGCCGGTACCTTTGCCCTCTGGGCGGGTTGCTGAGCCTGGCGGCCAGAGCATCGTGGCTCAAACGCCAGGTATCGGACCGTTGCGTGGGCTGCAATGCATGCGCCCAAGACTGTCGTATGGGAGCCATCGACGCAACGCAAGAGTTTCGCAGCAGCAGTGGGGAATGTGTGCTGTGCATGGATTGTTCGCCCCTCTGCCCAAAGCAGGCTATCTCGTTTCGGGGCAGGCCCGGTCTGGATCGCGGATGGATCTACGATCCATCGCGGCGCCAAGCTTTGAGCGCTCTGGGCTTGAGCCTTGGGGGCCTCGCCTTGCTCAAGATCGCACCCACCCAGCACCATCCCCGCACTTTTCGCCTGCGGCCCCCTGGAGTGGGTACCCAGGAGACCGATTTCTTGGCCGCGTGCATCCGCTGTGGCGCATGCACGCGCACGTGCCCCACTCGTGGCCTGGAACCGAGCGCGACAGAGGCTGGGCTGGAGGGCCTTTGGACACCTATTCTCGTACCCCGCTTGGGCCAGTGCGATTACTCGTG
Source organism: uncultured Anaerolineales bacterium (assembly GCA_964416075.1). Taxonomy (GTDB): domain Bacteria; phylum Chloroflexota; class Anaerolineae; order UBA1429; family UBA1429; genus CAYQDH01. The sequence continues at coordinate 18,370 of CAYQDH010000021.1, forward strand.
CAACGCCTGTGGCCAGATATGTCCAACCGGTGCCATCCCCAACCTTTCCCTGGAGGACAAGCGCACCCAGCCCATCGGCAAAGCATATATCGACCCCAAGATTTGCATCCCCTGGTCAGGGCGAGCCGAATGCATCGTCTGTGAGGAGATGTGCCCCCTGCCCGCCAAAGCGATCATCCTGGAGGAGAAAGAGGTGTTCGCCGACTCGGGCCAGTGGGTGAAGGTACTGGCGCCAGTGGTGATCCACAGTCGCTGTATCGGCTGCGGTGTGTGTGAAAACAAGTGCCCCACCCACGGCGAGGCCGCTATCCGCGTCATGGTCGACCCGATGGCATGAGGGGGACCACCAAACGACATCAGGGCTACGAGCAGTGAGGATCGATCTCGCTCCCTGACATAGCCTGATGACGCAATTGGCTGAGGGAATCGGCAAAACATACAGCCACGAAGGTCGCTGCGAGGGACCTTCGTGGCTGCTGTTCTAGCTATTTGATGCTAACCTCGAACTTGGGCGCCGTACTCCTGTGCCAAACGCCGGACGACCTGTTCTCGTTGCTTGGCCGTCTCTTCGCTGGTCAGGGTCCTATCGGGAGACTGGAAGGTCAGGCTATAGGCCAGGCTTTTTTTCGCTGCGCCAATCTGCTCACCGCGGTAAACGTCAAAGAGCAAGACGTCGACAAGCATCGGCCTTCCCGCCTGCCGGATCGTCGCCTCCACCTTGTCGGCAGGGACATCCTCATCCACGACCAGCGCCAGATCCTCTTTGACCGTGGGCATACGGTAGACGGGGCGATAGCTCTGCACGGGATGAGCCGCCTGAATCAATAGATCCAGGTTTAGTTCCAACAGGCTCACCGCCTGATCGGGCAGGCCAAAGTTACGGCGCACCACGGGGTGCACCTCCCCTAGCACACCGATCTCACGGCCGGCAACCTGTATACTGGCCACACGGCCAGGGTAACAGGTTGGATGCTGCGCCGGAACAAAGGTCACATCCTGTACCCCCAGGCGATCACACAAAGTCTCTGCTACACCCTTGAGGTCATACAAATCGAGCATCTCTTCCGCGGAGGTCAGCCAGGAGCGAGACATCCTTGGGCCGGTCAGAGCTACACTAAGGGTCAACGGCTCGTCGGGCAACGGTTTGTTCTCTACTGGCAGATACACGCGTGCGATCTCGAAAACAGCCACCCGGTCCACGAAGCGCAAGTTTTCAGCAACGGTTTCGAGCGTGGTGTTCATAAGCGTCTGGCGCATATACTCCCATTCCCGACTCAGCGGGTTGGTAATGCGCAGATACCCTTCCACCGGGGGTAACTCGGGCTGCGGTTTGAGCTTGGCCACGCTTTCCAGGTTGGTCATGGAATAGGGAATGATTTCCGCCAAGCCGCAGCCGACAAGGATATCACGCGCGCGCTCCTCGAGCTCGAGCTCCCAGTCACGCCGCAAGGCAGGGATTTCCTCCTCCATGAGGGTCACAGGCAGCCGATCGTAACCGTACAGTCGCGCGATCTCTTCGAGCAGGTCCGCAGCAATGCTCACGTCGAGGCGGAAACTGGGCACCCTCACGCGCAGCGCCACGGGATCTTCTCCATGCGCATCGGATGCCAGGGGTTCACACCCAAAACCGAGCGCCTGCAACATGTCAGAGACCTGTTGTCTGGATAGTTGGATTCCCAAGATGCGCTTGACCTCGGACACCGGCAGATCGATGATTTTCTGCGGTGGCGGCACCGGATAAGCGTCGGCAAAGCCCTGGGCAACGATGCCTCCCCCTAGCTGGCGCATCAGTTCGGCAGCGCGCCGCAAGGCTACGATGGTTCCTTCTGGATCGACCCCGCGACCAAAACGATAGGATGCCTCGCTGAGAAGATGCAGCTCCGTGTAGGTGTGCCGGATGCTGATGTTGTCGAAGTGCGCCGATTCGAGCAGTACATCCACGGTGGCATTGGTCACCTCGCTCTCCAGGCCACCCATGATGCCGGCCACCGCAACGGGCCCACCGCCATCGGTGATCAGCAGCATGTCGGTGCTGAGATCGCGCTCCACACCGTCCAGGGTGGTCATCTTTTCTCCCTGATGAGCACGCCTGACGATGATCGTCGGGACGCCCCCAAGATGGCGGGGTCGCAGCAAGCGATAGTCAAAGGCGTGCAACGGCTGTCCCCATTCCAGCATGACATAGTTGGTGACGTCCACGATGTTGTTGATGGGGCGCATTCCCGCCATAACAAGGCGGCGCTGCATCCACTGTGGCGATGGACCAATCGTCACGCCGGTGATCAGCGCAGCGCTATAGCGGGGGCACAGATCGGGATCCTCGATCTCGATCTCGATCTTGCCCTCGATAGGTCCGCCACCGGTCACTACCTGGGGCTCCTCGATCCTCAATTCTCCGCCTGTGAGAGCATGCACCTCGCGGGCGACCCCGGTGACAGAGAGGGCGCGAGCCAGATTGGGCGTCAACCCGATATCCAGTACCGTATCCCCCCAATAATCCACCAGCGGCGTGCCCACGGGCGCGTCATCGGGCAGGATGATTATGCCGGTGTGCTCATCCGAGATACCCAGTTCTTTCTCCGAGCAGACCATCCCCTCCGAATTGATGCCCCGAATCTTGTTGCGCTTTAGTGTCTGGTATTTGAGCGTATCCGCATAGGGATCGATTAGCCTCGCGCCGACCGTGGCAAAGACCACTTTTTGACCAGCGTCTCCAACATGGAGATTGGGCGCGCCGGTCACCACTTCCAGTGGCTCCGCCTTGCCGTAATCGACCGTCACCAGCACCAGGCGATCGGCGTTTGGGTGTGGCCGCACCGCAAGGACCTGCCCCACGAAAATAGTGTTGCGGTCCCACATCTCCCCGATACGATCGATTCCTTCAACTTCCAATCCCGCCATCGTGAGACGGTCCGCTAGTTCCGCGAGAGGTACCGTGATATCTACGTGCTCTTGAAGCCAACTGAGAGGAACCTTCATTTATATGACCTCCATCTTGGGACCGGCCCGTCTTGCTGCCGGTGTGATATCCATCCAGACGATCTCTTGAAATCTCGCTGTTGGCACGAACTGCTCTGCGCTGCCCAACAGGCGAAGCACGTTCAGACCTGCAACCCCAAGTCACCGGGTCAGGCGAACTGCCGCAAGAAGCGCAGATCGTTGCCAAAGAAGAGGCGGATATCCGTAATCCCATATTTCAACATAGCGATACGCTCGGGGCCCATGCCAAAGGCAAAACCACTGAATTTCTCCGGGTCATAGCCGCCATTTCTCAGCACCTGAGGGTGGATCATGCCCGAGCCCAGGATTTCCAGCCAGCCCGTTTGCTTGCACACCTGGCAACCCTTGCCGCCGCAAAGGATGCAGTCCATATCGGCCTCGGCGCTGGGCTCGGTGAACGGGAAGTAACTCGGCCTGAAACGCAGGCGACGTTCGGCACCGAACATCTGCCGCGCGAATTGGACTAATGTCCCTTTGAGGTCAGCCATGGTGATATTGCGCCCCACCACCAACCCCTCCACCTGGTGAAACATCGTGTCGTGGCGAACGCTGACCTGCTCGTAGCGGTAGCACTTGCCCGGCAAGATCACCCGAAAAGGCTCCGGCCAGTATTTGCGCATGGCGTGTATCTGCCCGGGCGAGGTGTGAGTGCGCAGCAGCAACCCCGGACGGTCTATGTAATAGGTGCTCCACATGTCGCGCGCCGGATGATTGGGAGGAATGTTGAGCAACTGGAAGTTGGTCATATCATCTTCGACCTCGCGCGACCTGAGCACCTGGAAGCCCATCTGGCCAAAGATATCATAGATCTCGCGCAGCGTTCGCGTGCTCACATGGATGTGGCCCAATGATTGGGGGCGACCGGGCAAGCGAACATCGATCGCGCCACGCGCCAAATCTTGCTCCAGAGCTGCTCGACGTAGCGCTTCCGCGCGCGCATCAAAGGCCTCTTCCATGGCCGTCTTGATCTCATTGACCAGTTGTCCTACCCTGGGACGCTCATCGGGCGGCAATTTGCCAACACCCCGCAGAGCCTGGGTTAGCTCCCCTTTCTTCCCCAGGTAAGCGATACGCCATTCCTCTAGTTTGTCTAGGCGATCGAGGCGTGCCAGTTCTGCGTCGGCACGTTGACGCAACTCCTGCAGTTGATCGAGCATTGGCTTTTCCTCCAGGCATAAAAAAAACGACCAGAACTTCGAGGGACGAAGTACTAGTCGTGACTCCGCGGTACCACCCAAATTGGCTTCCTTACAGGAAAGCCCTCTCTTCGTCGGCGGCCCGTTCAGCGCCCAACATGGGCCAAACGGGATGACCAACTGCCCACTAACGGCGGGCGACCGGAGCAGCCTACTTGCCAAGGCCCTGGGGGCCCGGTTTCAACCGTCAGCTCCAGAGCGAACATAGACGGGTCTCTGCCCAAGAGGACTTGCAGTCGATGATCCTCTCTCCCTGCGAGCTCCCCCCGCCTACTCTCTCTTTCACAGCCTTTATGGGTTCATATATTCGGCTTTTTAACAGTATAGGGCAGACCTACCGTTTTGTCAAGTACAATTCTATACCTTTGGCAGCCAATCGGGGCGCTGCTATAATGAACATATGAACCTTTCGGTGCACGAGTTCGATGCCAAGAGTAGCCACACGCGGCCTTGTAGTCGCAAGCTATGGCTTGTTTGGATACTGGTTGGTTCGCTTTTGGTCGGCTGTCAGTCTCCCACTATCCGTACACCGGCCACACAAGCACGTCCTTCAGATACACTAGCCCACCCTGCGGATTTATCCTCAACGCCACTACCGACGGCGCCTGCCATGACCCTGCCTGCGGCGACGGCGACAACGTCTCCGCCATCGGCAACGCCGACGACCGCCCCTTCCGCGACAATACCTACACGAACCCTGCAACAACCAACCCAAGAGCAAGCCTCAACAGCTCACGCTACGAACACGCCGCGCCCACCGCTTCCGGCCACGCCTTTGCAGGAAGCCACAGCCACGGGCTTGCCAGCCGAGCCAGCAGGACAGCCCACCATCGCAACCCAACCCGTCTCTGTCGAATGGGGCGAGATCACGATCGACACCTATGACTATGAGTCGGCGCTGTATACAGATCCCCAAGCGGCCGGGCATCCCTATCCGTTGTTGCACGAGGAACTTGTCGGCCCTCCCCGCCCACGCGCCTATCGCGTTTTGCGTCTGAGGAACGAATACCTGGAGCTCACCCTCCTTCCCGAGCTCGGCGGGCGCATCTATCAGTGCCGCTTCTTGCCCACGGGACAGGAGCTATTTTATAACAACCCGGTTATCAAGCCATCGCATTGGGGGCCAGAAGATCAGGGGTGGTGGCTGGCCATCGGCGGCATGGAGTTCTGCCTGCCGGTCGATGAGCACGGCTATGTCACAGCCCAGCCATGGGAGACGACAGCCTTTAGCCATCAGGACGGCAGCGTAACAGCCGCCGTGCAGATCATCGAGCAGACCCGCAACGTTCAGGCGAGAGTAGAGATCGCCCTCCGACCTGGTGAAAGCGCCTTTCACATTCGCACCGTCATGGTTAACCCCGATGAGACAGCCAAGCAGTTGCAGTTTTGGATCAACGCCATGCTTTCTCCCGGGTCTCCCAGTGTTCAACCCAGCACGACCTTCCATTACCCTGCTTCAGAGGTCATCGTGCACAGCAGAGGAGACCGCTCCCTGCCAGATGCCCACCAAGCCATGACCTGGCCCTTGTACGATGGGCGAGATTGGAGTCATTACAGTGTCTGGCGCGACTGGCTGGGCTTCTTTGCGCCTCATTTGCGTGCGCCATTCACCGCAGTGTATGATGAGGTAAATGATATCGGCATGGTGCGAGTGTTCCCCCCGGCAGAAGCGCAGGGTGTCAAGCTGTTTGGTTTCGGCCTGGGTTTTGGCGATTCACGCGCCTATACGGATAATGGCTCTCA
>CAYQDH010000022.1:0-24173 GCA_964416075.1 uncultured Anaerolineales bacterium
TCCCGCCCCTGCGGGAGAGGCGGGAGGACATCCCGGCGCTCGCCGAACGGCTCCTGGCGTTCCATGCCCGGATCAATCACCGGTCCTTCCTGGGATTCGCGCCCGAGGCGCTGGCGGCCCTGACGTCCCGGAGCTGGCCGGGCAACGTCCGCGAGTTGAGCAACACGATCGAGCGGGCCGCCATCCTCTGCCCGGCGGACCGGATCGGCCTCGAGGGCTTGATCCCGGACCAGGGCCGGAGGCCCGCCGCGATCGGGATCGGCGATCCGGTCAGCCTGGATCTCGTCGAAGCCTACGTCGTCGTGCTTAACGACGGGCGGCTGGATGTTCGCTACACGCTGTCCTTCACCGAGTTGCTGGATGCCCAGGCGCCTGGCGGTCTCGGAGGCATCGTCTTGTGGTAGAATGGCCACCCCCAACGCTACAAGGTCCGGATGGAACTCCAGCATCTCGTGCAGGCTCTGCTCTTCCACCATCACTCGCAACCCCTGGGGGGGCGTCTGTTCAACCACTGGCCTGTGCTGGGGGTCAAAACGCACGAAAAGAACCCCTGCCTTGCGCGCGGCGGTATAGCGCTCCTCACACAGGCCATAGGTGTTCACCTCGCGCGAGAGCACGATCACCTGGCATGCCGGGTTTGCCTCTTTGATCGCCGTGGCGTGCTTGATGATCCCCTGGCAGCAAGTGCGGCTGCAGCGCCACGATGTCTCGTTGCTGGGCTCATCCCATGGTCCCACGCAACTGATGAACACCACCTGTTTCAGCTGCTGTGGCAGGTCGGGTTGGTCCGCCAAGCGCTGCCCCAAATCCAGCAGCGTGACGATATTGTCGCTCGCGCCTGCCGCGGCGATACCCAGGCCATAGGCAGGCCCGCGATACTCCTGGGCGCCCGTGGATACCACCGTGGCTCCCGCAGTAACATGGAACGGCGCACCGTTGCCTTGGCGCAGCACGGCCATCCAGTTTCCCTGTCGCCCGCTGAGAGCCACCAACTCGGTGTCGGCGTAGGTAGTGATCTTCGTGTGGGCGCCCACCCGCTCGGCAAGGCCGTGGGCGTGGTCCGCGATATCTGTGCCATCCATAGCAGCCCCCAGGCGAAGGGCATTGCCGCCCAGCGTCGAACCGCGCTCCACCAGGTGCACGGGAACGCCCCCATCCGCCAGATGTAGTGCGGCGGTCATGCCCGCCAGGCCGCCACCCACGACCAACGCGGCGTGCACCGGCTTGATCACAGGAGGCTCGACCACAGTGGCTGTGCGAACGCGATCCACGGCCATGCGAAGCAGCTCCTTGGCCAGGCGTGTGGCCCCTGCGGGGTCGTCGCCGTGCACATAGGCGCACTCCTCGCGTAGTGAGGCGAAATGTACCTTGGCGGGCAGCTCCCGCTCAAAGAGAGGACTAAAAGTGCGCCGCGCACAGGCGCCCACCAAGACGTCCGTTAGCCCATAGGCGGCGATCAAGGTGAGCATACGCCGTAAGCCATCGGGCTGGCAGCCATAGGGTATGGTCTCAGCCACCGTGACCCCAGGCAGCGAGCGTGCGTAATCCATCGTTGCCGGCAGATCCACGACCCCGCCGATCTCTCCGGCGCAGTCGCATGCCAGCACGCCGATGCGCCGCCTATCGCCCTCGAGCGCCAGATTCAAGGCGGGCTGCTCCTTCGTGGGGGCCGGATACCCCAGAAAAGCGCGCGTCCGCGCGGCAGCCGCGCTGCCCTGCAAAATGCTATCGGCGATATCCGCGGGCGATGTGGCCCCGCCGGCCACATAGATGCCCGGTCGGTCCGTATCGACCGGCGCCAGGCTAGCGGCGCGCACGAAGCCATAGCCATCCGCCGTCACGCCCAAGGCGCTAGCCAGTTGCGCCGCCCCCCGCGCCGCCTCTGCGCCGACGGAGAGGATCACCATGTTGTAGCGCTCCTCACATACCTTGCCGCCCTCATCCGTGATCTGCAGGATCAGGTCGTGTGTCTGGGTGTCCTCGCGGATCACCGAAGGGCGGTTGCGTGAGTAGGCGATGCCGTACTGCGCGCGCAGCGGATCGTAGGTGGCACTGAAAGAACGCGCATACACCCGGTCATCCATGAGATAGATCGCTGCCTGGGACTCGGGCAGCAATTGGCGGGCCAGCACCGCCTGCCGCGTGGCGTAGCCACAGCAAAAGGCGGAGCAATAGTCGTGTTCCTCATCGCGTGAGCCGATACATTGCAGCCAGGCGATGCGCTGTGGAACCTGTCCGTCGCTGCGCCGCACGATGCGTCCCTCGCCGGGACCGGCGGGTGATGCCATGCGCTCCATCTCCAGCCCAGTGAACACGTTGGGATAGCGGCCATAACCATACTCGCCACTAACAGCCGCATCGTAGAGCTGCATCCCCGTGGCCACCACCACGGCGGCCACGTCTAGGACCTCCGAGGTGGATGTTTGCAGCAGGTCGATAGCCTTTGTGGGACACACCTTCGCGCAGCGATTGCAGACCCGGCAGTAGCCACCCTTGGTAATGGCGTAGGCGTTTGGTACGGAACGAAACGAAGGCCGGTAGGCCGCCTTACGCTGCGTCAGCCCGGCCTGCTGCTCGTCGGGCAACGATTGAGGGCATATCTGGGCACAGCGGTCGCAGTTGATGCACAATTCCGGCTTGACGTAGCGTGGCTCTGTGCGCACGGTGGCCCGAAAGGCGCCGGGCTTGCCTGTGAGAGTCACTAGCTCGGACAGCGTGCGCACACTGAGATGCGGCGACTGGGCAAAGTCGAGCAGCTCGGAGGCGATGGTGGGCCGGGTGCATCCGGGGCCGTGCTGCGCGACGCCCCGGCAGAGGAGGCAGTTGTGCAGTGGGAACATGGTGCCCAGCTGGGCCACTGTGCCCCCCAATGTGACGGCCCGCTCCACCAGCACCACTTCCAAGCCGGCGGCAAGCAGATCCAGCGCTGCGCGTTGACCCGTCACTCCCCCACCGATCACCAACACCCGTTTGGTTGCCAGCTTCATAGGTCTAACTCCCTGAGTCATTCGCGAACATCGACCATGGACAGAATACTAGGTTCCTATGCCGTCCATGTTGCGATGCGGATATGGTTGGCTCGCCTGCGGACATGATGCATTTGCCTGCGGATGTGGTTCACCCGTCGGCGTTCTGCAGCGCCGCTTCGACAAATTGCACGATGTCCATGACGCGTATGCGCAGACGCAGAGCGCGCACGGCCTTGGCGAGGGTGCGCACACACTGGGGGCAGGCAGAGACCAGGTACTCGGCTCCTACCTCCACCGCCTGGGCCACGCGGCGGCTAGCTACCTCGGCAGTCAGGTCGGGGTGAAAGGTTTCCAGATTACCCCCGCCGCCACAACACAAGGCATGCTCGCGGTTGTTCTGCATCTCGACCAGGGTGAAACCGGGCATCTGGCGCAGCACCTCGCGTGGCTCGTCGTACTGGCCTCCCTTGCGTCCCAGGTCACAGGGATCGTGATAAGTGACCACGCCGGTGCGCGCGGGCTGTTGCAGCTTCAGTTGGCCCTTGGCCAACAGGTCGCGCATCATCTCCGAAGCCGTCACGATGCGGATGCCGAGCTCTGATCCGAGCAACTCGGGATAGATATGCGCCCACATGTGGTAGCAGGAAGGACAGGTGACTACCAGAGATGAGGCGCCATTGGCCGCCGCAGCGCGAACCTGTTCCAGGTTGTGGGCCATCAAAGCTCGGGCTTGCTCCAGTTCGCCGGCCATGAGCAGGGGATAGCCGCAACACCACTCTTGGCCACCCAACGTGGTGAAACTGGCCCCTGCCGCGCGCAGGATACCCACAAAGCTCTGCGGAATGCCATAGCTCATGGGGAACATGGCTGACACACAACCCACAAAATAGAGGATCTCGGCCCCCGGAGCGCCGTCCAGCCCCTCCGCCTGTGTGGGTAAGTTGCTGGTCCAGGCCAGCCGCGAGGCGTTATCCTCGCCCGAGACATTGTGCTGGCTCTGCACCCGCTGCCCCAGCATGCCCATGGCGCGGATGCCCACCGCCAGGTGCTCATCCCCCGAAAAGGTCTCCGACTTACCCGCCAGGTAGTACCCTTGCATCGTCCTCTGGCGCAATGTCTCCACCAGTCGGCGCACGCTGATGCCGTAGGGGCAATGTTCGGTGCAGGAATCGCAGCCCAAGCAGCGCCACATGCTGGCATCGGAAACCAGCCGCTGCTCCAGGCCCAACTGCGCCGCGCGCATCATTTGCGCCGGGGCCAGGCTCATCGCTGCTGCGGTGGGGCACCCCGAGCTACAGCGCTGGCACTGGTAGCATAGGTTAACGTTCTCTCCACACTCTTGCCGCACAAAAGCGGCCAGGTCCGTACTGGGAATGATGGGCATAGTCTCTCCTCAGGCCCTCACCCCCGGCCCATCTCCCATAAACCCAACGGGAGAGGGGAGATGCTGTCGACATTCTTTCCCCTCTCCCACGCTTTGGTGGGAGAGGGGCCAGGGGTGAGGGCCATAGTATCACACAAACATCTGAATCTTGGATTCAGCCGCGTCCTTGATCATGGTCGCCACACCGGCGATAGCTTCCACTTCGTCGATCAGGTCCTCGCGCTTGATCTCCATGACATCCATGCTGGTCTTGCAGGCATAAAAGTGCACGCCCAGATCGATGGCCACTTGCCTTAGTTCGGTGAGGCTGGCCACGCGCTTGTCAGTCATCATCTTTTTGAACATCCAGCGCCCGATGCCCCCAAAATTGAACCGGGAAGGGCCAATTCTATCGATGCCGCCGCGATTGATGAGGCCGAGCATCTTGGCCATCGGGCCACTGCCCGTGAGGCCGCCCTTTTGGATGGCCTTCAAGCCCCAGAAGGTGAAGAACATGACGGTGTCCATGCCCGCTGCCGCGGCGCCCGTGGCAATAGTAAAGGCAGCAAACATCTTGTCCATATCGCCACTAAAGACGACTAACGTGGTTTTGTTGTTGTCTGCCATGGGTATACCCCCCTTATGCCTTTTTCACGTAATAACGTACAAAGCCATCCGCCACTTCCGAGCCCAGAAATATGTTGCCCGTCTGCTCGCACCAGGCCGGGATATCGGATTGCGCGCCCTCATCGTCGGCCTGGACTTCCAGGACCTGCCCGGGCTGCATCTGGCGCATGTTCTTGGCCAGGTAGGCGATGGGCATAGGGCACATCTGCCCGATCGAATTCTGCACCTTTTCCGCTTGGATACTCATCTTGGCACTCCTATAAGCTCGGCATGTAAAAGAACCCAACCTGTTGACCACAAACTTGTTCGTGCTCGAGAAATGACAATACAACGGCGTTCTTAATGTGCGCCGTCACCCGCGAGCTACCACACGTTACAGCCAGGGCACGAGGTCGTGTTGCTCCGTGAGCTCCACAAAACCATCGTAGCCGATGACCTGTACGCCTGCTATCAGGCGCGCCACACCCCGCGCCTGTAGATCGGCTTCCAGGGCATAGATGGGGTGCTGGGCCAGGGCCTGGCACAAGAGCCCCTCGCTGGCGGCGCCGGCCATCGCCGCATAGACGCCATCTTCGTAAAGCAGGATCGGCTCGCCAGCCGGTGCGATGCGCAGCAGCGACGACAGGTTGCTGCTGCTCGTGGGTGACTTGTTGATCGTATATAGCATGGTTCTCCCTCCGTCACAAGGTGCTTGATGGTGAGTCCGCACGGACTTGCAGTCGCCGCGCAACTCAGAAAGGAACCACCTTGCCACAACCGGCCATGATCTCGGCGATCCTGGCCCCATCCACCACCTCGGCATCCATCACCAGGTCCTCACGCGTCAGGCCCCGTTCAGCCAGCGACAGATCGTGCACATAGAACCTGTTAACGCCGAACTCCCCCAACGTGGGAAAGGCATCGCCCAAGGGCTTCATGTCCAACGCCTGGGGATCTTGTCCCTTGACCAGGGCGTAGACCCCGTCGTCGACAAAAAGGACGCTGATATCCATCTCGAACACGCCGATGCCCATCAGAGTGCGCAGCCCCTCGGCGGTATACACTGTGCCATAGGGCGCCCTGCGCATCAAGATCGCTACCTGGTTAGCCATACTTTCCTCCTCAGCCCGCGGGCCATGCGCCCGCCGGGCAGATCACATACTCCGCCATCCCGGTGCAGACCCATCGCAGCACGTTGCGGCCTAGTCGCCAAAGGTCACAAACCGATCCGCGTTCTGCAGGTAGCCGGCCAGCGAGCCCAGTCCAGAGAGGCGCACGTGCTCCACCTTGATATTGGGGCGCATGCCGCGAAACTTGGCGCAGGCCGTGCACGCTACCACTTCGACTCCCTCGGCGCCGAGTTGCTCAAAACGCTGCGCGATGTTGCGCTCGCCGGGAGGACTAATGAACTGGTTGGCGTTGTTGACGCCGTCGGTAAAGAGGAATACTCCGATGATCTCGTGGCCGCGCGCACGGGCAGCCTGGATGAAATAGTAGGCCGAGTCGGCGGCTTGATGCTGATACGGCCCCTCCAGAACCATTACCGCGAACTTCATACGCCCTCCTAGGTTAGTGATTCGGCGCGTTCGGCCTCGGCGGCCAGTTGCGAGCAAAGCACACCACGCAGCAGGTCCAGCGCTTGGACCAGGCGTTGGTCGGCAAGCGCATAGTAGATCGAGGTGCCCTGGCGTTCACTGTTCACCAGCCCGCGCTCGCGCAAAATGCGCAGGTGTCGCGACGCAGTGGGTTGGGGGATATCGAGTAGCTGGGCCAGGTCGTTGACGCACAAGGGGCCCTGGGCGAGGACATAAAGCATGAGCACGCGCTTGGGGTCGGCAAAGCCGGAGCAGATGCGCTCATGAAGGAGATCGACTTCTTGTTCCAATTTCGAATCGATGCGAGGCATAGGCTTTCCCTGTATATTCATATATTCACCTATACGCATATACGGATTATATGAGGGCTGAATAAAAACGCAAATCCTACCCTCTGGCTCCCATGCGCAGCATCTCGTAAAGGCGGGCACGCGCCATGTGCAGCAACACGCATATCCGCACCAGCAACGCGGCGATGGCCAGCCCCTGTAGCTTAGCTGATCGATCGCCGGCGCCAGGGGAGAAGGCCGCACGGCGCGTGCCTGTCGTAGGTAAGCAGGCTCAGTGGTCGTCCTCGGTTAAAGTTCCCAGTGCCACATCCAAGCTGGCTTGCGTGACGGTCTGATAGACATGCGTGAGTGCGGCCACAAAATCGACGTGTCGGTTTTTCCAGAACCCGGGCGCTCCCAGGCGTTTCACCGGCGCACCATCCACTTCTGGGGCCGTGATGGTCGCCAAAAGCTCGTCTGGCCCGTTGGCGCCCTCCCAGAAACAGGAGAGGCAGTCCTCCAAGGCGATCGCTTGCTCCACCTGCACGGGCTCAGCTGCAGAGGGTTCGACCGTGGCTACCTGCGTCGCCGAGCGCCGGGCGCGGAGCATGTCCATGATCTCTTCTTTGCTCTTGCCGCGCAATTGAAAGATCAAAAAGGGGTCGATATCGAACTGCTCGCCCAACAGATAATACACCGCGGCAACGTGCTTGCAGGGGTTGGCGTAATCCGGACAGGAACACTTGGTTCTGAGGTCGCCCCGTGAGGCGGGGAAGATGTGCACCCCGGACTGGGTAAACGCTTCTTCGATATCCTGCGGCATCTCCCCGACCAGTAGCCTGGCAGCAAAGATGGCCTGCGCGGCCATGGCATCCGCGACCTTGTTCCACTCTGCTTCAGATAGCGGTGCGATCCGGATCTCCACCTGGTAAGGTCTGGGCTGGCTCCCCTGTACGCGAGATTGCACCACCCCGGGGGTGATGTCGATGTTCAAGACCTGGCCGCTGCGCGCGTAGGAGCGTCCCCGGCCCAGGCGGCCGGCATCCATCAGGCGCTCTAGCGCAGCCAACCACCGGCTAGCCCACCAGGTCTGCCCGAATCTCTTGCTCTGCGCCTTGATACCGTTCGCCGGCCGGCGCGGTTTCGACTTGGGGTACTCATCCCATCCCCAGCCCATCCTCTTGTCTCCTTGTCCCCGGGGATCATCCGGTCACTGGCACTTGCAGGTGCTAGCCCCTGCCGTCCTGCTCTCCTGGCCGTGCCGCCTCACCCATCCCCAACAGCGTCGCGGCGCAACGCCAAGAGACTACGCAGGGTCTCGGTAGAAAGCTCGGTGATCCACGCCTCGCTCGTGCCCACGATGTTATCGGCCAGCGCCTTTTTCCGCTCGAGCAGGTCGTCGATCTGCTCCTCGAATGTCCCGGCGCACAGGTATTTATAGACCTGAACGTTGCGCGTCTGTCCGATGCGAAAGGCGCGGTCCGTGGCCTGGTTCTCAACGGCTGGGTTCCACCAGCGGTCATAGTGAAAGACATGGTTAGCGCGCATCAGGTTCAGGCCGGTGCCCCCCGCCTTGATCGAGAGAATGAAGACCAGGGGCCCGTTCGGCACTTCTTGGAAGCGCTGCACCATGCGATCGCGTGCTTTGGCTGGCGTACCCCCGTGCAGGAACAACACCTCGTCGGCCATCATCTCTTGCAGATAGCGTTTGAGCATCTCACCCATCTCGGCAAACTGGGTAAAGACCAGAGAGCGCTCGCCCACAGCGCGCGCTTCCTCCAGCATCTCGCTGAGGCGCGCCAGTTTCCCGCTGCGGCCCGGCAGCGCACTGCCATCGCCCAGGAACTGCGCCGGGTGGTTGCAGACCTGTTTGAGCTTTGTCAACGTGGCCAGTATGATCCCCCGCCGATCGATCCCCTCTGCCTCCTGGATGCGCAGTAGCGAGTCCTTCACCACGGCCTCGTACAGCGTTGCCTGCTCTTTGGTCAGGCTGCAATAGACCTTGATCTCATTCTTCTCCGGCAAGTCGCTGATCACAGCGGGGTCGGTCTTGACGCGCCGCAGGATAAAGGGACCTATCAGAGACTTGAGCCGGCTGGTGGCTGCGGGATCCCCTGTTCGCTCGATGGGCAGGGCGAATCGCTGCAGAAACTCTTTCTGCGAACCCAGGTAACCTGGATTGACGAACTGCGAGATGCTCCACAACTCGGCGAGCCGGTTTTCCACGGGCGTGCCTGTCAGCGCAGCACGCCATTGGGCCTGCAGCTTGCGTGCGGCCTGGGCCTGCTTGGTGGCGGGGTTCTTGATGTTCTGGGCCTCGTCTAGGATCACATCGCCCCACCGCACCTGGCCCAATTGCTCCTGATCGCGGTGCAAGAGCGCGTAGGAGCTGATGACCACATCGTGCTGCCCCGCCTGCTCTGCCAGTGACGCCTTTCTTCGTGTGGCGCCATGGTAGGCCAGCACGCGCAGGTCGGGCGCAAAGCGCCCCAGCTCGCGCTGCCAGTTGCCCACTACCGAGGTTGGGCACACCAGCAACGCTGGGCTGCGCTGTCTATTCTCTGTGCGGCGCTCATGTAAGAGGAGGGCGATAATCTGGATCGTCTTGCCCAGGCCCATGTCGTCGGCCAGGCAGGCGCCTAATCCCCACCGGCGCAGAAATGCCAGCCACGCCAGGCCGACTTGCTGGTAGGGCCGCAACGTGCCGCGAAAATCAGGGGGCACGGGCACCGCTTGCATCTTGGCGCCCACAGCCAGCTGGTGCATCAGGTCACTGAGCCACCCCTCGGCTGTGACCTCGCTGATGGGCAGGCCGCTCTGCGCATCTCCTTCTGCAGCCAGGGCCAGGCGCAGAGCCTCTTGCAGGGACATTTCCCCGGCGCCCTTGCGCTTTTCCCAGAACCTGATCGCCTGGTCGACCTGCTCGGGCCTGATCTCGGCCCATTGGCCGCGTATCTGCACAAGGGGAACCTTGAGCGAAGCCAGCCGCTCGAACTCACCTCGGGATATCGGCTCGCCGCCTAGGGCCAATTGCCAATCGTACTGCACGATGGAATCGAAACTCAATCCGGCAACCCCGCCCTTGGGCTGCTCTGTCTGCCTGGGCCGCAAGCCTACGCGCACGCTCAGCTTGTGGCTGATGCCGGGTACCAGCACACCGTAGCCGAACGATTGTAGGAGCAATGATATCTCGCGGATGAAGGTGTATGCCTGCTCGACGCCCAGGGCGCACCCTTCGGGGCGAGCCGTCCTCAGGCTGGTCTCGATCGGTGGGAAGACACGCGAGGCCTGCCCCAGACTGGCGAGCAAGCGCTCTTGTGGCGCGTCAAAGATGCGGTTGAGCAGCCTGAGGGTGCCCCCTCGCTCGCGCCACACCGCCTCAGCAGGCACCAACAGGCTGGGATCGTCCGTTGCTTGCAGCAGATAGCGCAGGGTCCAGTCGCGCGTGGCAGGACGGGGAACGATGATCGGCTCATCGAGTGCACTCGCATCTGCCTGCATGGGTGGCGGTTCGAGGCGAAAGCAGAGGCGAAAGGTGTCTCCTGCTGTAGTGCCGGGAAGTGGCTGGGTCCAGGCGCGATAGGCGTTGCAGAGCCTGGCCAGGCTGGCCGGAGATTCCTCCACCACTGGGCTCTCCGTGACCAGGGCTGCCAGCCATGCCTCTGCCGTGCTGGTAGGCGATGTGACCCTTGGGCGGGCACAGGCAGCCTGCCCACGTACAAAGGCGTCCAGCACCAGGGAGATGCAGTTCTCCAACAGCGTGCGGGGCGTGGGCAGCTGGCGCTTGCCTTGGCGGGACGAGGCGATGGCCCGGCAGATTGGGGGCATACCCTGGGCCAACTGCTCCAGCCGCGTCCTGTCCGCCGGATTATCCCATAGGGGCTGCCATATGGCCAGGTAACGGCCATCTTGTTGCACCAATGCGGGTATATAGCGCTGCCCGGCCAGCATCTCCAGGACGAGGCGCATCGCCCGAGCCCAGAAACGTAGGTCCGCGCCGATCTTGACGCCGGGCGTCGTGTCGCTCTGGGAAGGCAGGCGAATGAGCAAAGCGGGCACGTCGGCTGGTGGAACGATCAACGCGTCCACTTGCCACGCAGCCAAGCGAGGCTGGCCGCGGCCAGTAACCTCCATGAGCCCTGCCAACGCTGGCGATGCCTGGGGATTGCGGGGTGTGGATGGCAGGTTCACAAGCGCCGTGGATTCGCGCGCCCGATCCTGGATGGGGTATGCCATGGTGGGCAACAGGTCGAGCCAGGCCTCTCGCAGGTTCCGGCTCGACAGCGAGAAGGGATGGGGCCGGGCGCGCTTGCTCGAGGGTCGCCCCGGGTCACCAGAGGCGGGCTTCACCTCGCTCGTCTCAGCCCACAACACCAGGCCGCTCTCCTGGTCAGCGTATGCACTGTCTATCCAGGAGCCGTGCAAAACGCGCATGCTAGCTTACTCCGGCGAGGGATTGGTAAGTGCGCGCGGCAAATGGTAATGCCACACGCGCTGATCTTCCGCTATCCTCCTAAACCACTTATCTACGCTTGGAGTATAGCCCGGCTTGCCCGCCCCGCCAAGCGCTGCTGCAACAGCAATAGCTCGCGTAGATGCCCAGTGTGAGGCGCGGCGCCCTGCCCCAGAAACGCTTCGATCCCCGCCCGATGTTGTGCGCCGCGCCGGTGATCATGACGGCGCGGCCACGCAAATCAGGACAGATGACCGCCAGGCTGGAGCCTGAGCTTTTCCAGGCTCACACGCTGGATGCAGATCGCCAGCAGCTCCATCGCGGGGTAAATATCCCCCAGGGGCGGGAAGGACGGTGCAATGCGGATATTCCTATCGCGCGGATCCTTGCGATAGGGAAAGGTGGCCCCCGCCGGAGTAAACTTGACGCCTGCCTTGCCCGCCATCTCCACCACAGCCTTGGCACAGCCATCCATGGTATCGAGGCTGACGAAATAGCCGCCCTCGGGCCGGGTCCATGTCGCGATCCCCTTGTCTCCCAGCTCGCGCTGCAGCATCTCCTGCACGGCATCGAACTTGGGCTTGAGGATGGCGGCGTGCTTTTCCATGATCGCCCGGACACCCTGCATGTCCCTAAGAAACAGGGCGTGGCGGAGTTGGTTTATCTTGTCCGGGCCGATGGTCTGGATCGAGATCTGTTTCTTGATCATCTCCACATTGGCCGTGCTGGCAGCCATCATGGCCAGGCCCGCGCCAGCGAAGGTGATCTTGGAAGTAGAGCCAAAGATGAACACCCGGTCGGGGTACCCCGCGTCCTGGCACGCGGCCAAGATGTTCTTCAGCGGTCGGGGATGATCGGTGAGATGATGCACCGCGTAGGCGTTGTCCCAAAAGATGCGGAAATCGGCGGCTTGGGTGTGCATGCGGGCCAGGCGGTCGACGACTTGATCGGAATAGACGACACCCGTAGGGTTGCTATAGCAGGGCACGCACCAGATGCCGCGGATAGCCTCATCCTGCCCTACCAGCGCTTCGACCGCATCCATGTCCGGGCCATCGTCGTGCATGTCGACGGAGACCATCTCGATGCCGAGTTGTTCGCAGATGGCGAAATGCCGATCATAACCGGGGCAGGGGCACACGAACTTGCACCCAGTATACTTGCCCCAAGGCTTTTCGCCGCCTACCACGCCGAGGACTAGGGCGCGCAGGATGGTGTCATACATCATGTTTAGGCTGGAGCTACCGCCAATGATGACCTGTGCGGGGGCGGCACCCAGGTATTGGCCAAAGAGGGCCTTGGCCTCGGGGATGCCATCCAGCCCGCCATAGTTGCGACAGTCTGTGCCATCGGAGGCGCTGTAGTGGTTCTCATCCGCGCAATCCAGCATGCCCAAGGCCAGGTCCAGTTGCTCTGCGCAGGGCTTGCCACGGGTCATATCCAGGTTCAGTTTGCGCGCCTGAAAGTCGGCGTAGCGCCTCTGTAGTTCAGCTTCGAGCTTGTCCAGGGCGCCGCTATCCAGCATGCTCAGTTTTGCCATCGTGTTATGCTCCCAGTGAGACTGAAATGACGCACTCGCCAGGGCCACCCCGGCAGCGCTGCATTGTACACCATGGCTGGGGTTCCATGCAAAGGATCATGGCACTAGGCACTATAGCAGACGAGCCTGCTTATCATGAATGGCAAGATCTCACGACAACCCGAACTGGGCTCTACTGTGACGCAGTTTTAGCATACATATCCCTTGCTGGTCTGGCTCGTCTTCTGTGTATAATACATTCCTATCTATTACCAACGGGAAGACAGCAAATGCCAATTACTCCAGGCCGGCCGGTCAGGGCCGCCGCCATCTCTCTGATGCTCCTTCTGGTCTTGGTGGGCCTGCCGCTGGCCACTGTGGCCATGTCCTCGAGCATAGGTCCCGCGGGCGACGTCGCGCCACAATGGGTTGCTCCCACTACCCGACCTGGGTTCTACGCCGCGCGCGACAACCGCGATGTGGACCCGGCCACCTATGCTGTGGTTGGCTCGCACCAGACCTTTTACTGGGATGTCTTGGAGCCGTATGAAGGGAAATACGACTGGAGCAGAGTCGAGAGCTTTATCAACCGGGCCAACGTAAGCGGCAAACGCGTGTCGCTGCAGATCGTCACGTTCAACGCGCGTGCCAACCAGGGTAGTGACGATCCCGCCATGCATGTGCCCAAGTGGGTCTTTAGCGCGGGCGCGGGCCAAGTCACTTGCCCCGATGGTTTTCAGATTCCCGAGTATTGGGATGCAGTGTACAAGGCCAAGTACCATAAGTTCGTACAAGCCTTGGCGAACAAGTTTGATGGTCACCCCTCGATCGAGTATATCCAGCTTGGTGTGGGCAAATATGGCGAGACCCAGCCCTGTGACGACAGCGACGATGCCGCTGTCTTGGCTGCCATGAAAGCCGATGGGCTGACCGAGTACAGCTGGCCTTATGTGGTCAATGATATCGTGGATATGTATGCAGACGCATTCGATAGCACCACGCTGGTACTGCCCTGCGCCCCCACCTTTGCCGTAGAAAGCACCCGCCGACAGTGGATCGATCACGCCATCTCTCGCGGCGTAGGTCTCTTTAACGCTGCGCTCTATCCCGACTTGGAATGGGTGGACCTGCGCGCCAAGCTCGACTGGGATGGTGTGGGCAAGTTCGACCGTGTCCTGGACAACCGTGATACGGAACCTTGGGTGCCGGTCTCGTTCGAGGCCTATCGATACATGACGAACGATAGCACGCGCTTTTTCTGGGCCATCGGCGGTGCGTTGAGCCGACGGGCCGACTATATCACGCTGGAACGCGATATTCTCTACGAAGGCTATCCCTACGATCCGGTGGTCACGCCGATGGCTGAGAATATCGCCACGATTCGTTGGGCCGGGGCCTATCTTGGCCGCCGGATGGGCGATACGCCCAGTGTCTGGGTGCTATTGCGTGATACGGGCACGCGCTACGGCCTTTACCCCCAAATCGGCAATTACGACTTTGGCCTCACCCAGGACGATAGCGCGCCCCAGGGTCGTACGGTGCCGGCCACCTACCGCAGCCAGGCGCAGATCAGCTACAACAACAAGCCGGTGGATGCCAACGAGCGGGTGGAGACCGACCTTGCTTTTCTCAATGTGGGACGCCAGGGGTACGACCCGGACATGCCGCCCTATGAGGGCTGGATCTGCCGCCGCACCGACAATCCGACCGGCAACCCGAACATGGTTTTCCGGGTCGATGACCGCTACTTTGTGGGGGGCGCCAATGAGATAGATCTCAGCATCATCTATCTCGATCGTGGCACCGACACCTGGCAGGTAGTCTACGATGCCGTGGGCAATTCCGAGAAATCGGCGGGCCTGGTGCGCAAGGAGAATAGTGGCAAGTGGCGCGAGAAGGTGTTCCGGTTGTCCGACGCTCGCATGGCGAACTCCCAGGGCGGGGCAGATTTTCGCATCGAGTCCATGGGGGATGGCGATGAGTACATCCAGATGGTGGATGTGCGCTGGGTGAACGGCGTTTCTCGACAGACGGCGACCAATACTCCCACGACGACGCCGACCTCGACGCCAACGGGGACGTACACGCCTTCGGCGACACCAAGCCAGACACCGACCAGCACACGTACGCACACCGCCACTGTCACGCCGACCCCAACACGTACGGCCACCAGCACCGCGACGCCCACGGCCACTCGTACGCCCACGCCAAGCCCGACGCCGACGGCGAGCCACACGCCGACCATTACCCCGACCAGTGCAGCGACAGCCACCGCCACGAGTACACCGACGATGACGCCAAGCGACGAGACGTTGCGATGCTATTTGCCCGTGCTTCTGAGCTCTTTGCCTGTGGCTACCCAGACCCCCTCACCCAGCCCGACGCTGACCGTCATCCCCACAGGCACGGCCCAAGCCACTGCCACACGTACATCAACGAGTGAAACGACGCCCAACCCTAGCCCCTCGCTCACGACTACCCCTGTCGATGCCGCGTCGGCAACACCCCAGTTGACGGTCGATCTCCTGGTCGTCGTGACGCCAACGATGGAGGACTGGCGCGACTAATCGGTGGTGGTTGCAGGCGGGCTGCGCATCGCAACTATTCGTCGCGCTTCAGGCGTCTGCGCTAGACAGGGCTTTGGCATTGTCGCGATTCTGTCATCCTGACCGAAGGGAAGGATCCCTGCGCACGATAGCCAAACCCTGTTGTTTGCGTCTAATCTCACAGGTGCAGCGACTTTGCCAAAGCCCTGTGCGCTAGAACGTCGTGCTAGACAACGTTGTCGCTCTATGCTACAATGTTCCCCATCGCTGTTCCCACGTACCTCAAAGTTCTTGGTTCCTCGTGGCTGCGAACAAAGATCCCGAAGAGAAATGATCAGCGCAGAGGGACGCGAGCGAGTTTTCGCAGGCAAATCACCATATATCAGAGAGGAGGCAGATATGGAAAAACCCTACCGTGGCCTCTATGGCATCCTGCTTACCACCTACACGGATCGAGATAACGTCGAGTACGAGGATCTCGCTTCGCAGGCCGATTTTGTGGCCGCTACCGCCCAGGGGATTGTCTGGCCCGTATTGGCCAGCGAATTCTACCTCATGGATGAACAAGAGCGCGCGGCCGGGTACCCCGCCGTCGTGGCGGGTTGCCGCAAGCGCGTACCCTTTGTGGCCGGCATAAGCAACCCCACCACGCGCAGTGCTGCCAGGCTGGCAGAGGCCGCGGCCGCGGCGGGCGCCGACGCGGTGATCGCCATGGCGCCCTACATGAAAAAGGCTACGGCGGAGGAGCTGGTTCACCATTTCCAGGCCATCGCTGGCGCCGGGTTGCCCATCTTTATCCAGAATGCGGCTTTTCTCACGGGCGCCTGCACCCTCAGTCCTGCCGACCTCAAAATGCTCGCAGACAAGATTCCCCAGGTGCACTACCTCAAGGAAGAGGCGCCCGTTCTACCTCAGACGATCAGCAACATCCTGAAAAAGGTCCCCGGCATGTTCAAGGGGGTCTTTGGTGGAGGTGGCGGGCGCTACCTCATCGATGAGCTCAACCGTGGCGGGGCCGGTAACATGCCCGCCTGTGAATGGGCCGATGTCTTTGGATATGCTTTCGACTTGTACGAGCGTGGTGACAAGGACGCAGCCCGCAAGGTGCATGTCGCCGCATTGGCAGGAGTCAATTTCGAGGCCTCCTACGGGATGATCGGGGCGCGCGAGGTGCTCAAGCGGCGCGGGGTGCTCCGCTCTACGACGAGTCGCTACTCCACACAGGCAGATTTCGATGCGGATGCGAGGGCTGAATTGGACGCCACGCTGGCTTTCCTGGAGCCCTACCTGCGTTGGCCAGACCACAAGCTTCATCCCTGATCTGGGCGCAAGCCCTTAGCCAAGGCTGACTCGGGAAGAGACACCACGTTATTAATAGAAGGAGAACCAGATGACCCGCTCGTTCCATAACAAGATTCTACGCGTTGACCTGACCCATGGCACCATCCGGGTGGACGAACCAGGCTTACCCACGTTGCGGCGATATATGGGTGGATGGAATCTCATCGCCGATGTGCTCCTCAAGGAGGTCCCCAAGGGTGCCGACCCACTGGGGCCACAAAACAAGCTCATCTTTGCCCCAGGCGTAACGACCGGGCTCGCTCTCTCCGGGGCCTCACGAAATGCCGTGGGGGCCAAGTCGCCCCTCACGGGTGGTTTTGGCGCCGCGGAGGTGGGCGGCGATTTTGGCGCCCAGCTCAAGCGTGCTGGCTATGATGCCATCATCGTGGAGGGCGCTTCGCCCAAGCCGGTCTATCTGTGGATCAAGGATGGCGTGGCCGAGTTGCGCGATGCCACCCACCTGTGGGGCAAGACCACCAAAGAAACCGAGGCTCTGGTGCGCCAGGATGTGGGCCAGGCACGAGCGGAGCTGGCCATGATCGGCCCCGGCGGCGAGAACATGGTCAAGTATGCCTGCGTGATGAACGGCCTCAAGGATGCCGCGGGACGCACCGGCATGGGCGCCGTGATGGGCTCCAAGAAGCTCAAGGCCGTGGCTGCACTGGGCACGCAGAACCTGGATGGCGCGGATACCGACTATATTCGGGAGACGGCTCGGCGGGCGGCCAAAGAGGTCCAGGAGGGTACGCGCTCCGCGGGGCTGCACCGCGCGGGCACTGGCGGTGAGGATCTGGAGGGTGGTGTCCTGCAAGGCAACCTGCCCATTCGTAACTTTCGCGATGGCGAGTTCCCCGAGATCGAGGGCTTGAGCTGGGTCGTCAAAAAGATCGGCATCGGTATGGAGGGCTGTTGGGCCTGCGCTGTCCGCTGCAAAAAGGTGGTCAAGGCGGAGCGCGAGGCCTATAGCGTCGACCCCGACTATGGCGGCCCCGAGTATGAGACCCTCGGTGCGCTGGGCTCTACCTGCGGCGTGAGCGACGTAGTCGCCGTCTCGCGGGGCAACGAGCTATGCAACGCCTACTCGCTGGACACCATCGGCGCGGGTGTAACCATCGCCTTTGGCATGGAGTGCTATGAAAAGGGCCTGATCACCAAGGAAGACACCGGGGGGATCGACCTGCGCTTTGGCAACGGCGACGCCATGATCGCCATGATCGACAAGATCGCCCGGCGTGAGGACATCGGTGACATCCTGGCCGAGGACCTGGCCACCGCGGCCGCCAGGATAGGCGGGGGCGCGGAGATGTTTGCCGTACACAGCAAGGGCCAGGCCTATCCCATGCACGAGCCCCGGCTCAAGCGCGGGCTGGCCATCGGCTATGCCGTCTCGCCCACGGGGGCAGACCACTGCCATTCGCTGCACGACACGGGCCTGGCCACCGCCAACGAGGATGGCTTTAATCCCAATGGCCGGTTGCGCGGCATGGGTGCCATCGAGCCCGTTCCTCTCGAAAGCCTAGGCCCGGACAAGGTGCGCGCCATGGTGTACAATTCGGTGGGCTCTGTCACCTTGAACTGCGTATGCATGTGCTCCATGCCGGGCTGGAGCAATGACGAGCTGGCTAGCATCGTCAAGGCGGCCACCGGGTGGGACGTGACCGGCTATGAGTTGCTCAAGCTGGGCGAGCGCGCCCTGACCCTGGCCCGAGTGTTCAATATGCGCGAAGGGCTCACGGTCGAGGATGATCGCCTCTCGGAGCGCAGCTATGGCCCCACCATCGGTGGCGCCCTCGCCGACGGCGGCATCGACCGGGAGGAGTTGCGCGAGGCGGTGCATACCTTCTACGGCATGATGGGCTGGGATCGAGAGACGGGCGCACCCACAGAAGACAAGCTCTTTGAGCTGGGGGTAGGTTGGGCGGCCGCCTATCTGCCGCAAAAAGCGAGATAATGGCCCTTGTCAGTCGGAGCATCTCCCAGGCCGTCGTCGAGTGCAGCGGATGACTCGCGACAAGGGCAGCAAAAGCATCATTGCCGGGGCCCATGTCGGGCCAATGACGTTGTTGGGGCCGACCCCAGCAACGGGCCTGGGCGATAGGTACACGATGCGCAAAATAGGAGGCACACTATGCGAGTAACAGCAGCAAAGGGGCTTGCACGCATCCTCAAGGCAGAGGGCGTGTCCTGGGTGTCCACCTTCCCGACCTGTAACGTGAACAATGCCCTGGGCCAGGAGGGGGTGCCTTTGATGATGATGCGCGATGAGCGCTATGCCGTGGCCCTGGCCGATGCCTTTTCGCGCGTGACGGGCGGCCAAAGGATCGGGGTATGCACGGTGATGGGGGGCCTGAACCCTGCCGGGCTGCAGATGGCCTACGGCGCCCTGGCGCAGGCCTATGAGGACAATTCGCCCATGCTCTGTATCACCGATGGCCTGCCGGCGGGCATGGGTGGCGCCCTCCATTACGAGATCGCAGCAGCCTTCAGATCTGTGACCAAGTGGATCGGGGAGATCGACCAGCCTCAGCGCGTGCCTGAGTTGATGCGGCGGGCCTTTACGGCGCTCCGCTCTGGGCGGCCTAGACCTGTGCTCATCACCCTGCCCCGTGGCCTGGGCGAGTATGACGAGGATGAGCATCCCTACGCCCCGGTGAAGGGCTGGCGCTCTGGCCCCGACCCTGCGGATGTACAGGCTGCGGTGGGGGCACTGGCTTCCGCCAAGCACCCGCTCATCTACGTAGGCGAGGGGATCTATTACGCCGCCGCCAGTCATGGCGCCGCCATGACTGGCGGCGCCACCGAGGAATTGCTGCGCCTGGCGGAGTTGTCCCAGATTCCGGTGCTCACCAGTCTCAAGGCCAAGAGCGCTTTCCCAGAGAACCATCCCCTATCCGTGGGGGTGCGCGGCGAGCTGGCCTCCGATTTCCTCTGCCGCTGTGACGTCCTGTTGGCGATCGGCGCCAGCTTGCTGCCCGGCCATTTTGGACACCTGATTCCCGATTGCGGGCACAAGACGATCATCCACTGTACCGTGGACGAGCAGGATGCCAACCGAACCTACCCCACGAGCCACGTGCTGCTGGGCGATGCCGGGCTGTCGCTGCTCGCTCTGATCGACGAATACGCGGCGCAAGCATGGAGCGAGGGTCGGTCCACTGGCCAGCAGGCCACGCGCCCGCACAAGAACGAGGTACTTCTCTCCGAGATCCGTACTGCCAAGGAGCAGCTCAGGTCCAAATACGGGCCGCTGCTCGAATCGAACGAGGTGCCCATCAACCCCTATCGTGTGTACGGAGACCTGATGAAGGTGCTCGATCCGCACAACTCGTTCGTCACGCCCGACTCGGGCAACACGCGCGACCAGACCAGCACGGTTTGGGAAGCCCAGATCCCACGGGGATACATGGGGTGGGGCAACGTCTCCACGCTGGGGTTTGGCCTCGCCGCGGCGATGGCAGCCAAGCTGGCTTATCCTCAACGGCAATGCGTCAACATTACGGGTGACGCGGGTGTGGGTTATATGCTGGGCAACCTGGAGGCCCTGGTGCGCCACCATATCGGCGTCACCACGGTGCACATCAACAACGGCTGCTTTGCTGGGTACGGGCCGGGTTTTTGGGGACCGGGCCACGACCCCTACACCAGCCAGGTTAGTGAGCACGCTGTGGCGGACATGTCCGAGGCGGTCAAGGCGCTGGGTTACCATGCCGAGCATGTTACCGAGCCAGGGGAGATCATCCCCGCGCTTGAACGTGCCCTTGCGGAGAATGCCCAGGGGCGGCCTGCCTATGTGGAGTTTATCTGTAGCCAGTATCCCGTCTTTGGCGCCTGGGTGACAGCCACCTCCGCCGGCCATTAGGACTAGGCTCTACCGCTGTGCTAGCAGCGAGCGCACGAATCGCGCTCCGTGCGTACGTCCGCGATTTCGAATCGCGTCCCTTTCGAGCGTATGAGTAACAACTGAACCGGAAAGATTGGACCTGTGATTCGGTTACCTTTGAAAAAGTTCGGCCGCGATGTGTGGCTGCTAGGCTTGGCCGCGGCCTTGCTCACGGGCGGCAACCTGGGCATGATGCAGTTGCTCAAGGTAATGTATGTGCTGCGGCTCGGCTTTGGCCCCGAGTCTGTTGGCGCGCTCTTTGCCGCCGGCTCGCTCAGCTTCTCCGCCTCCAGCTTGCCTGGTGCGGCCTTGGGCGGGCGATGGGGCCCCCGACCTATCTTGCTTTTGGGTGGGGTGATCAACGTCGCAGGCATGGCTTTGATCCTATTTACCGAAGTCGTGCCCAGTGCCTGGCAGCCCTTCTGGCCGGCCTTGGTGCAGGTCGTTTCCTCTTGCGGCTGGTCGTTCATGATGGTCAACATCGTTACCATGCTGGTGGCGGTCACTACGAGCGAGAATCGCAAGGGCGCCTATGCCCTGCGCGAGGCCAGCGGCGGGCTGGGGATGTTCTTCGGCACGTTTTTCGGGGGGATGCTCCCTGCCGCCTTTGCGGGAGCCCTCGGGCTTACACTCGATCACCCAGCGCCCTACCGCTACGGCCTCCTTGTATCCGTGATCCTCAGCCTGCTGGGTGTTATCCCGCTGCTGTTCGTTCGCTCGGTGCCCCCCGCACCACGCATCAAGCGAGAGGGCCGTCCGAACCTGGCTCCCCTTCTTGCGCTAGCCCCCCTGCTCGTGGCTGGGTACCTGAACAACGGGGCCGTGGCTAGCTGCAAAGCTTTCGCTTATGCTTACATGGACCAGGAATTCTCGATTCCCACCTCTGTGGTGGGAATCATTTCCAGTGTGGGCATGGGCCTGGGGGTCTTGAGCGCCCTGAGTAGCTCGCGCTTGGCCAGGGGACGGAGCAGCGGCCATGTGATGATCATCGCCTCGGTGGCGCTGGCGGGCGGTTTGCTGATCATGGGCACGATCGCGAACCCGACAGCCGCTGCTCTCGGCACCGTGGCGCAGTTCATCCTTTCGGCTCTGTTCGTGCCGGCGTACCAGGTGCTGCAGATGGAGACGGCCGACCCAGAGTGGCGTTGGCTCGTAGCGGGGTCCTGCAATATGGCTATGAGTCTCGGCTTCGGCACTATTAGCCTGAGCGGCGGCTATATCGTGGCTGCGGTGGGCTATCGCCGGGTCTTTTTGTTGGGAATGGTCTTTGCCGTTGCCAGCGCCGCTGTCATGTGGAGCACCTTGCGGGGCTACAAGGCGCGTGCCGCGCAACAGGCTATCCCCAAGGTACTTTGATCGCTCGCTTGCCAATTCAGCAAGCCAAGTCGGAAAGGGAAGGAAAGATACCATGATCGTCGCCAATCTCGGTGAGATCGCGCAGCAGGCTGTGCTAACATCCTCGATGCGCCAAGCATTGGACTTTTTGCAGCAAGCACAGGGCCAGGACCTGGCAGATGGCCGCATCCCCATCGATGGCGAGCGCGTCTACGCCCTGGTGCAGTCGTATGAGACCAGGACCGGCGATGTAGTGTTTGAGGGACACCGCCGCTACATCGATTTCCAGTACGTCGTGCGGGGAGAGGAATCCTTGGGTTGGGCGCCCACGGAGCGGGCCACGGTGGTGCGACCCTACAATGAGGAGCGAGATATGTGGCTTGGCACTCTGCCCGCAGCCGATATGACCATGGTTCGGCTATCGGCCGGGCAATTGGCGGTGCTCTATCCGTCGGATGCTCATGCACCCGGGCGTTCTGCCACAGGGACATCCACGCCGGTGAAAAAGATCGTGGTCAAGGTCGCCATCTAGCCAACAGAGGATGCCGACCTCCGACTGGGCTGGCTTGTCCTTCGATCGAAGCGGAGATCGAAGCGTTGTCTTGTTGGCTATCGGCTGATTATGCATTATGATATCTGGCATAGTCAGGCGCGGCATCGTCACACGGGAACAGGGGAGGCCGGGTACGTTTGCCTCTCGTTCAGTGGGCTCGCAGCGAACCGAGTATGCCTGAGGAATTGAAACGATGGTCTTAGCTAAATCCTACAATGAGGTAAGGCAAGCATGATATCTGCTCAAAACCAAGTTACACAGCGCTACAACGAGGTGGCCCAACACTTTCCCCATTGGGAAAAGACCAAGGATCTGATCGATCAACTGATCGATATCATGCTCAACTACCGACAGAGCGGGCACCCCGGCGGCTCTCGTTCCAAGGTGCACGCCCTGCTCAGCACCCTGCTCAGCGGCGCGATGCGCTGGGATATCCGCCACCCGGAGAAACGGTTCGGCGATCGCTTTATCCTTGGGGCTGGGCACACGGTGCCCCTTATCTACTGTACCCTGGCTCTCTTGAATGAAGCGATGCGAGTCAAATATGAGCAGACAGGCGACGCACGCTATGCCATCGACCAGGCTGCAGAGCGCGCCCTATACTGGCCGGACCTTCTTAATTTTCGCCGGCACGAGGGACTCTCGGGCCACGCCGAGATGGAGGGCAAGACCCTGTTTCTGAAATTCAACACCGGCCCCTCCGGTCATGGCAGCGCGGCGTCGCCGGGCCTGGCGGTGGCGCTCAAGCGCGCCGGCGCCGAGGGGGTCAAGGTGTTCATCTTTGAGGGGGAAGGGGGCTTGACTCCCGGCGCCACGCACGAGGTGCTCAATTCGGCCTGGGGGCTGGCGCTGGACAACCTGTATTATGTGGTGGACTGGAACGACTATGGCATCGACGACCACGCTGTGAGTGGCTCGGTATATGGTGACCCAGCGGGGTGGTTTGGCTCGCATGGTTGGCGCGTCTTTGGCACACCTTCGGGCAGCGAATGGGGACCCGTTACCGAGACGCTTCTGGAGATGGTCCTCAGCGAGAACCCGGAGCGGCTGCCCAATATGGCCTGGGTCAAGACCCGCAAGGGTCGCGAGTATGGCAAGTACGACAATGCCTCGCACGGCACGCCGCACGAGATGAATTCACAGATTTTCTGGGAAACCAAAAAAGCTTTTGCGGAAAAGTATGGCTGCACGTTCTCGAACTATGGCGGCCAAGCCCCGAAAGGCGCCGACGTGCGGTCCGAGTGTGAGGCCAATTTGCGTGCCGTGATCGACGTGTTGCATCGAGATCAGGCGCTCGTCGATTACCTGGCCGACACCTTGGTGGCCTTGGGCGATAGCGTGCCAGAAGAAATCTCTTCGTTCAAGCTCTGCGCCAAGCCAGCCCAAGGCTCGTGCAGCCCCTTTAAGGATGAGCGCCTGTATGACTATAAGCGTTATCCTGAGGATATGTATGTCAAACCGGGAACCTCGACGGCGAACCGCCGCGCACTAGCCAAGTGGGGCGCCTGGGTGAACGCATTTGGGGCCAAGGAGTATGGACGGCCCCTCTTTATCGCTGCCTCGGCGGACCTGGCCGCTTCGACGAACATCAGTGGCTTTGCAGAAAAGTATGGCGATTTCCCTGGCTATGGTTGGTACGAGCGTTACGGCACAGCGGAGGGCGTGCTGCTGCCGCAAGAGATCACCGAGTTTACCAATGCTGGGATTATGGCGGGCCTGGCCACGGTGAACCTGTCGCCGGACC
>CAYQDH010000023.1:0-23655 GCA_964416075.1 uncultured Anaerolineales bacterium
CGATTAGCCGCGCCGAGCTATTCGCGATCCAGATGGTCGCTGTGCGCAGCCCGGGGCACTAATTCGCCTCGCGATAGGTTCCCGGTAGGGAGCGAGGCGGGATGGCACGATTTCAAGCACGATGGTCACGTAAGCGCTAGTGGGATGTTGACGGCACAAGGGATTCGCTTACGATATCATGCATCAGACTCGCTGATGCATCAAACTTGGTGATGCACCAAACGTGCATCGAGGAGTGCGACCTATGCCTGTGGTAGAGGTGCTGCCCGGCGTTTGTGGGCTGAACACACGTATCGTGGCCAACGCCGACGATATGTACAATGTGGCGCTAGAGATCACCAGCGACTGTGCGCATATCAAACAACTGGCCGAGAAATTGACCGAGATATCGGCTCTCGACGAACTGATGCGCCCGATCAATGAGACGACACCCTATCGCCTGGCAGGCGCTTGTCGCACGCATGCAGCCTGCCCCGTGCCCTCGGCGATTCTCAAGGCCATCGAGGTCGCCGCGGGGATGGCTCTCCCCGCCGATGTGCATATGACCATAACCAAGAGCTGAGCTCGCTCAGCCCGGTAACTGGTAGATGGCATCGGGACAGCAGCAAATGCCGATGGTGCCGTTGCCACAGTGCGCCCCGAGCACTGGGGTCACGAATTGCACGCGCAAGTCGACGACGTTGAGATGCTGGCGCATCAGATCGGCCGTCTCATGGGCGCGTTCCAGGGCGGCGGCATGCATGACCACAGCCTGCACAGGGGTTTGGGGACCTATCCATTCGGCCATCACCTCGACCATGCGAGCCAGCGCCCGGCTGGATTTACGCACGCGCTCGAGGGCATCGATGCGCGCATCTCGGAAGTACAGCAAGGGCTTGAACTGCAGCAGAGAACCGACCAGGGCTGCTGCGCCCCCGATACGTCCCCCTTTGTACAGGTATTCGAGCGTGTCCACCGTAAAGAGGGTTTTTTGCTCATCCGCGACACGCTGTGCCAGGGCCACACACTCGTTAAGCCCGAGACCGGCTTCGATCGCCTTGGCTGCCATCTCTACCGTCAACATGTGTGCAGAGCCTGCCGAGTGTGTGTCTACGATCTCGACGGGCATATCCCCCATCTGTTGAGCCGCAAGACGCGCCGCATTGACGGTTCCACTGATGCCTGACGACAGGTGTACAGAAATGATGGCCGTGGCGCCCTGATCCCGTAGGCCCTTGTACGCAGCCTCAAAATCGCCCGCCGAAGGTTGGGATGTGGTGGGCAAGGGACTGGCAGCGGGCAACAGCTCGTAGAAACGCTCCGGCGTCATATCCACCTGGTCGCGGTAGGTTACGTCGCCGATTTTGATATAGAGAGGAACGACACATACATGGTGTTCAGCGATGAACTCGGCGGCCAGATTTGACGTGCTATCGGAAACTAGAGCGATGCTCATAGGTCCTCCTGATCCTGGGCGGTCGGGCAACGATGTGGCAGCATTGATCGTGATATCAACACCTTACTCTCGAGTGAGTTACGGGTGAAGGTTGCTTGCGCCGAGGTCCGGACGACAGGTTGGTGGGGAGCTCTGGCGCTTGCAGATAGCGCCGGGCCTTACGAGGGTATCGGCAAGGGGGCGAACACGCCCTCTAGACCTCACCCCGGCATTCGTGTAAAATGAGGAGCATAGGCAGAACAAAGGGAGGGTATCTTTATGGCATCATACGCGCATATCACCGTGGGACAGGCGCAGGGCGATATTGTGGGGAGCGATCAGCGTGCTCTGCAAGCGGCGGTGGATTATGTGGCGGGGTTGGGGCAGGGTGTGGTGGAAATCGGGCCCGGCGTCTATACGATGTGGGACTCACTTCACTTGCGCCCGGGCGTGCACGTGCGTGGGGCCGGCGAGGCGACGGTGCTCCGCAAATGCGACGGCCACAGCAGCGCTCTAGTGCTCGATGGCGACTATGGCGAAGAGCAGGTCACCTTGGTCGATAGCACAGGATTCGATGTGGGCCGCGGGATCATGGTGGTGGATGAAAAGGCAGGGGGGTTTCATGTTACAGTGAGCCGTATCATCGCCCGCGATGGAGACAGCATGGTGATCGCGGGGCCCTTGCTGGCAGACTATATGGTGGCGCAAAAGGCCATGGCCCATCTGCAGTTCCCGGTGATCAGTGGGTATTATGTGCGGGGTAGTATCCTGGAAGACCTGGCGGTGGATGGGAACATCAATCGTAATGTGCCGATCACGGGATGCCGAGGGGCCGGCATCTTTCTGTATCGCGCCCATGGCACCCAGATCCGTCGTTGTGTGGTAGGTAACTATAACGGAGATGGCATCAGCTTTCAACAATCGAACGACGTGCTGCTGGAAGACTGTCGATGTGAGGGAAATGCTCAACTGGGCCTGCATCCGGGCAGCGGCAGCCAGCGCCCGACCATTCGTCGATGCATCAGCCGGAAGAATGGCCAGATCGGGCTCTTTCTTTGCTGGCGCGTTCGCAATGGCCTGTTCGAGGAGAATGTACTCGAGGACAACGGTTTCGTGGGCATATCGATAGGGCACAAGGATACCGACAATCTCTTTCGCGGCAACGTGGTCGCGGGCAATGTCGTGTGGGGTGTGCTCTGGCGTAATGAGAGCGAGCCGATGGCAGGCCATCGCAACCGTTTCGTGGACAATCGTATTGTCGACAATGGCTGGCCTGAACGGGGTGGAGGGATACGCATCGATGGGGAAACGCACGACTTGATCTTTGAGGCGAACCTCATCGGGAATACCGTGCAGCCGGCGCGCCAGCGTGTTGGTGTGAGCGCCGGACGTGGGGCGCAACGCATCTTGCTGCAGGGCAATGTGTTCCAGGGTAACCTGGAAAAGGAGCGAGAGCACGAGGGAGATGGCACGGTGTGGATCGGCGCCCCCGATAGCCCGGAGGGAGGGCCTCCGACCTCCTAGGGGATACAGTTGCCTGCAGCCAAAGCCTGTGTTATACTGTGCGCATTCTTGAGCGCAAAGCGTTTTTCGGCGCGTGAGAGCTAAGCAGCCACTCGAAATGGATGAGTAGAAGAGATGAACTGCCCAAACTGCGGAACCTATAACCCTGACGATCGAACCGTATGTTGGCGCTGTGACAAGGAATTGCCCAAGCCCAAGCCCCAGAAGAAGAGAAACCCTCAGAAGAGCGCGCAGACGTGGCTTTATGTCATTGTAGCCGTCTTTTTGGTCCTGACTCTGATGCAGACATGTGGGGTGCGTTTGCCTTTTGGCGGTCAAGCACCCGCACAGCCCCCCGAAGGGCGCTTGGCCCCAGCGTCTTCGAGCGCGCTGCTAATGTACGGTCAGGTGTCAACCGCTCTGGGTGATCTGGCCGCCACGGTATCTTGACTTTGATGGTGACATCGAGGACGGGTAGGGTGGCCTCTCACGAGTCCAGCATCGATGCGATGGCAATGGGAGGGCGGTTGGATTGGGCGAGCAAGCGCTCGCGCAGCTGGGTCATCAATTTCTGAAAGCGTTCTCGGTATTCGCTGCTGTTGACCGTTTCCGTGGTCATGATGAGCGCATCTTCGCCATCGTCCGAGTAGTACCCCTTGCGCCGCCCCACGACCAGGAATCCATACTTTTGGTAGAGGTTCTGTGCTTTGGTATTGCTGGCGCGCACCTCTAGGGTCACCACCTCCGCGTTACGTTCCATGCTACGCTCGATCAAGGAGGCGAGTAACAACTCGCCAGCGTGCAGATGTGCGCTTCCTCGAGCACGAACCAGAAGCCACCGTAACCCAGTAGCGATTGGTCGTTCTTGGGAGAGTGAAAGAACCTGCGTACCGACTTGGGCAAGACACGGTTCTCCCAGGATTCGCGCACCCACGGCACGTACCGCAGTACATGATATTCGGCCGTCGGGTTATTGCGAAGCTCGTAGAAAAAAGCCGTAGCCGACCAGGGGAGCGTGAACACGATCTTTTCGATCTCCGAGACCGTAGCCACGTCCTCAGTCTGCATGCCCTCAAGGCGATAGGGTAGGTTATCCAGATTCATACTGAATCTCTAGCTATTCCGGTGTTCCAGATGCTGGAAAGTGAACGTAGAA
The DNA here is from genome assembly GCA_964416075.1 of uncultured Anaerolineales bacterium. Lineage (GTDB taxonomy): Bacteria > Chloroflexota > Anaerolineae > UBA1429 > UBA1429 > CAYQDH01. The sequence goes on from CAYQDH010000023.1 coordinate 4,074, forward strand.
AGGGCTGACCGTATTCAGGTCATCGACATGGCCGTCCAGGAAGCGGTCCCAGGCCAATTCGCCGAGATAGCCCGCGCGGCGCAGAGAGCCAGCGAGAGAGGAAATGGCGATATTCTGCGCATCGGGCTGGCTCAATATCCGCTCGGTGAGCTCGCCGCTCACCTCACCAGTGACCAGGACCGGCTCATCCGCTTGAACAATCCAGTCGGAGGCGATGACCAACTCAATATCTCCCTGCTGAACCGGGAGGCCGTCGGCGAAGGTGAAATTGCCTACGCAAAGGCGCCCACGGCCGGCCTCGAGCACAGCGATGATCCGTGTGCCCGGGTCACCCACAGCGTAGGTGGTGATCTCCAGTGTGGGTATGGCGATGAGTGGAATGTGCAATGCCAAGCACAGGCCTTTGGCAATGCTCATGCCGATGCGTAGACCCGTGAATGATCCCGGTCCTTTGGCCACGGCTACCGCCTGCAAATCGGCGGGGCCAAGCCCCTGTTGCTCCAACATCGCTGCGATGGCCGGCATCACCTGCACCGAGTGCCTGTTTTCAGAGCGCCAGCTTTGTTCTGAGAGGACGCCGTCGGCGCCATAGAGGCCGATACTCGCATATCGCGTGGCAGTGTCGATTGCTAGCAGCATACAGACTCCTACAAGCTCCCCGCGAGCGGGACCTACTTGTGTGGGTACAACTCATTCCTCAGCTCGATCAAAACACGCACATAGTGCTCACCAGCGGCCTGGAAGAGAAGGCTACGCTTGGCATAGTCGATATACCCCAAGGTGATCCACAAGCGCTCACGTGGCACCAATTCGATGGCGCGTTCCGCCCATTCTATGACGGTCACGCCATCGCCGTACATATAGTCTTCCATGCCAAGGCCATAGGCGGCAGCCATATCCTCAATACGGTAAAGATCGATATGGTAGAGATAAGGTCCTGAATCGAGAGGTGGGTGCTCGTTAACGAATACAAAGGTTGGGCTGCTGATGACGCCCTCCACATGCAGCCCGGCGCCGATGCCCTGGGTCAAGCAGGTCTTGCCGGTCCCAAGGTTTCCCTGCAGGCAGACCACATCGCCGGCCTGTAGCAGCCGTCCCAGGCGCTCACCAACCTGGAAGGTTTGTGTGGGGCTGTGTGTCACAATGTCAAACGACTGGTCTCTCAGTACGGGCGCCAAACTTGTCTCCCTTGTGATGTGGCTCCGGGGGGCCATTTTGTCTGTTAGTGCTGGGTTTTCCCCGGTCAGGGGACGATGACCTTTTTCCCCAGGAGGCTGAACTGGTTCCCACCCAAGTGAAGGAGAGGCTGTAGCTCCTCATTATCTTCGGGGCCCAACCAGACACCACCGAAAGCCTCTTCCTCAGCCCAGGCACCAAGGATTTCACCGATAAATAGGCCATGGTCGCCTGGCATCATCACGTCGACGATTCCACACTCCAGGTGGGCCAAGCAAGACTCGATCCATGGAACTTGCACACGATGGCCCGATTCCAGACCCAACCCGACCACCTGAATCTTGTCTGCATCGGCGCCCGAGAGTGTGCCGCAGCGGACTGTCTGCTCGGCCAGGGGCCGGCCCGGGATATTGAGCACGCACTCCTGGCTGCGTTTGAGCATGTCGTGTGTATAGCTTGACGGTTGGATGGCCATGATGACCAGCGGTGGAACCAGGCTGATGGGGCAGGTCCACGAGAGGGCCATAACGTTCACGTGCCCATGGTATTGTGTGGTCAACAAGCAAGTGACCCGCGGGGCCAAAAGACGGTGGGCCTGCTCCAAGGGAATCTCGCGTTTCATCCTCAGACCTCTGTGTTTTGTTAAGTATGTCACATCGTTGGCATCGTGTCAAAGCCTGCGTGGCAAGTGGCAAGTATTGTGGTGGCACGATGGTACGGATGGCGCGGAACGGCCACTTGACAGTGCCGTAGTCATTCACCTACACTGGGTGCCATGTGGCTCGGTCATCGACTTGGCCGAATCCATCGCGCGACTGAGAACCCCCAATAGGTGAGCAGCCGGGGGTCCGCCACGGAGGTGGGGTGCTCACGGCAGCCCGTGAAGCGAGCAACGCCGCAACTTGCCTGCAGCAGAGGAGGCCCAAAGTGGAATGGTGGCAGCTGGTCATTGTCGTCCTGAGCACATACCTGCTACTCAGTCTGGGGCCCTGGCTCGCGTTACAGATTGTGGAATGGTTGCTGCAACGATCCAAGGGCGCGCTGGTCGACGAGGAAACACGATTGCAGGCACTCAGAGAGGGCGAGCAAACCCATGGGGCGCTCTGGCCCACTGCACCGCGTGTCGGGCGCTATGAGGAGCCCGACCGGATGGCTCATGAGAGCCTGGGGGTGGTGAGCAAAGCGGTGGCCGAGGCGGACCACATCCTGCCGTCGCTAAGCAACCATGAACCGGCCAGGCTGAGCCTGGTCGATGTGTTGGCCTGGCGCGCCTGGGGGCCGCTGTTTGGCGCGGTCAACGTCCTGCGAGAAGCTCGCGCGCTAGGGGTCACCCTCGATCAGGGCGCCGAGGCCCTGTCTCGGCTCGATGAGCTAGAACAGGTGGTGCAAGACCTTCCGAGTCGTGTGCGTGCCCTGCTAAACGAGCAGCGCGCCGAAGCGGTTCGCCTGAGCGCTCTGTGCGAGACCGAAGTCGAGCGGGGCACCAAGGGCTTGGATGATGTCGATCACGAGATATCGACGAATCAGTCTCAAATCGAGGTGGCTCTTGATACCCTCAGCCAGGCTGCAGAGGCTGACCTACCCACGGTGATGACCCAGGCCGATGCCCTGATCGAGGCCCTGACTGTACGGAACTCTGAGCTAGAGCAGCGCCTGGAACAGGCCGCTCTCGAACGGACCCAGGCCCACGATGCTATGACGCATATCGATGGCGCGCTTAGCCTGGTGGAGGAAAGGTGGGCCGAGCTGCAGATCCGGGGCGCCACAGAACCGGCGGTGGCTCGCTCTCTGTCTGGTCTGCACGAGGATATGGGGCGTCTATCCAGCCTCGCCAAACAACAGACGGTGGATGCCTATCGCGAGACCCATAGGCAGATTACCGACTTGCAAGGCACGCTACAAAGCCTGACAGCGGATCTCGATCATCTCGATGACCTAATGACACGCAGCAAAGGAGCGATGGAGGGCAATCTCAAAGCCTTGGCCGACAGCCAGGCTGCCTGCGACGAGTTGGTGCGCCAGGATGTCCTGCTGGACCCCGATCGTAGTCTCGCTCTGATCGAGAGGGCTACACAGGCCTATATGGAGGCCGAGCGCCAGAGAGGCCTAGGAACCGCCCAAGGCTATGAAAGCTCGCTAGAATTGGCCAGGCAGGCTGCTCAAATAATCGACGATGCCACAAAGCAGGCACAGGCCTTTCCCGAGCAGGTGCAGCAAGTGCGCGAATTGCTCACCGCCATGCAGCCGCAAGCCTTGGGTGAGGCGCGTGGCCGCGCCGATCGGTTGCGTGAGCAGCTTCAGGTATATACAAAGCATTGGGATCGAGGGCTCAATGCTGATATGGCGGAGGCTATCTCGCTGCTCGATCAAGCGGAAGTCGATCTGGAGCGCCTGGCCCCCAATGTGCGCTATCAGCGTCGGTTTCGCCAGTCGGAGACCGATGAGGCCCTCGATATCTTGAGCCACGTCCGCAGCTCGCTGGGCCGTGGTGGGGAATTGATAGGGCAACTGGACGCGGAGCGGGACCGTATCGTCAAGCTACGCGAGCAACTGGAAGGCAGGGTGGCGGCGCTGACCGGACAGACCATCCCGGCCCTAGAGGACATGAGTAAGGGTATGCTACCTGATACCAAGCATCACCTGGAAGCCCTGGTGTTGCGGGTAAAAGAGCAAGCCCAGGTTATCGGCGTTCCCTCGAAGATCGATTACGACGATGCCCTGAAGAGCACTTGGCCCGCTCTCGAGAATGAGGTTGCCCAAGTGCGCCTGGAGCACGAGCGGAGTGTCGCCGAGTATGAGGCGATGCAGAGAGACACGATAAAGCGCCTCGACCGCTCCTGGACTCGCCTGGCTCGCCTACAGCCGGAGGAGCTGCCTGGGCCAGAGGAGGATGTGGAGCGTTTATCTTCCGACCTGGATGCCTGGCATGCCCAAGTGGAGCGCGAGGCTGGGAATCTGCCTGCGTTGCGCGATCTGCTGGGACGGACGGTTGCGGCGTTGGAGCAGCGCATCGAGAAGGCTGAGGAGCAGATCGTAGAGGGCCGACGCAGGTTCGAGTCCCTGGAGAAGGACTATCGCCGCCACGCGCAATCCGCTCGAGACATGCGCCTGGCTGTGCGCGAGTTGGAGCAGTCAAGTCGCTGGACGAGCTTGCATTGGGACTGGGCCAGAGCCGAAGAGGCCTGGCAAGAGGCCGTGCGCATGGAACGGGCCGGCCAACAAGCAACCAAGTTGGCAGAGGCCGGAGACGCCTTGCAGCAAGCGCGGAAGGCGGCAGAGGAGGCCGACGATCTGTTTGAGGCTGTCGAGCGACAGATGGCCAGTGCCTTGCGCCGCCTGGACGATGAGTTACGGGCGGTAAATAGAAGCCTGGAGCGAGCGGCGCGGCAGATGGATCAGGCCCGCGACCGCGGAGACCAGGCAAGCCAGACCATTTTGGACACGGCACAATCCGATGCCCAACGCCTGGTACAGGCCGCCGTCGGCTCGGCGACATTTGAGGAAGCGTTGCGCAATCTCCGCGATGCTCGCAAGGCGATCGAGAGCGTCTAGTCTTCGGGTCGGACATCCCAGACCGGATGGAACATCAACCATTGGTCGGGCATCGACCGGATCATCTCCTCGATGATCTGAAGCACGCGACGCGTATTGTGCATGACGTCCTTGTGGCGATCACCCGTCACCTCCATCTCTACTGGAGGGGCGATGGTCATCCGGTAACGGCCATCGGGTGCCTGCGAGCAGCAAGCCACGATGATGTGCGACCCCGCCTGTAAGGCGAGACGCACATGTCCCTTCGGCAGGCGAGCGGGCGCATCGAAGAAAAGGACCGGCTCGTCATCCGGTGAAATAACGCGATCGATGCCGGTGACCACAACACCACCCTTCCTGAGGCGCTTGAGAGCCAGTCGAAGCGATCCCGGGTCGATGGGTGTGACAACGATGCCTCTGCTCTCTCTGAGCGAGTTCATGGTGCGGGTACCCGCATCGGGATCTGCGAGGCTGAGAAACTGCATCTCGATACCCTGGGAGGCCATCCATTGGGCGGCCAGGTCAAAGTTGCCAATGTGTGGACCCACCAAGATCGTGCCGCGCGGATCGCGCATGGCTTGCAGAGCGCGGTTCCACATCGCGGCATCGATCTCCACCCTCACTCGCCCGCGGCGATGATCCTCCATCGTAGTGCGAAACATGTCGACATACGTGTGGCCCGCGTGCTCGATGACCCGGCGCGCCAGGTCATCCAGCATCTCTGCGTCGGCCTGGGGCCCCAAAACATGAGCGAGGTTGGCTCGCACACCTCGGAACATGCTGTTGCGCCGGCGAGCCATCTTGTGGGCCACCCATCCCGCCAGGGCATAGGCCCAGCTTTGGGGAATGGTTCGGGCCAGAAACATGCCCAGGCGCACAAAAGGGGCGGTGGAAAGGATGCTCTGTCGTCTCATGCTGCGCTCCGGCATGCCATTATGCATTCGCCCTGGGCGGCGAAGAAACGAGAAATGCCTCGACGATAACAGGGAGGCCGCGAACCAGGCAAAAGGCGACGGCTATCCAGCTCGTGATATTAAAGATGGTCGTGCTGGATTGTAGCGCTTGCGCAGAGACCACCAGTGGGGAGGCCGACGCTGCTAGTGCGTGGGTGAAGGCGAGCCCTGTGAAGGATACCAGCTTGGCCGCGGCATAGCTGGTACGCATGATTGGGCTACCCATGAGCCACTTGCCCAGGGGCGTCCGGGCGGCCCGCAGAGGGGCCTGGCCTTCGCTCACCTTCACGCTGCGGAGGGAATCCACAATCGTGCCGCGCATGACACAGATGATGGGAATGGCTACTGGAATCAAGCGTAGGTCGGCAAAGGAGATCCAGAGGACTAACTCAACCACGCGGTCCACCATGACGTCCAGCACACTTCCGCTCAGTGAGACCTCGTGTCGAGCGCGAGCGACCATACCGTCGAGAGTGTCCAAGCCAATGAGGATGATGAGGAGTAGAACGTTGACCAAACGCGCGATGGGATTGGGGCTATAGAGCAGGAGAACGACGACCAACAAGATCGGGAGACGTGCCAGCGTGATTGCGTTTGCCATCTCGGTCCTTTTATTATTTGGGAATGAATCGCCGCGGGCGGCGGTCTAGGCTTGGCGGTCCAGCTCGTTCTTGACGCTATCGGCCTCCGAGCGGGCCACCTGGGCAGCGCGCTCGCCGTAGGCGTTGCGTTGTTGCCGGGGCAAGAACCGCCAGGAAATATCATGGTCGCCCATCAAGTGGCTCAATTCCATCCATAGCTCCTGGTTCTTGATGGGTTGTCCATCTCTGGTCTGCCAGCGGCGCCGCTCCCAGGCTGCCAGCCATTTCCCGGCTCCCTCGAGGACGTAGCGAGAACCACTGTAAACCGTCACATGGAAGGGGCGCTGCAGGATGCGCAGGCCCGCGACGACAGCCCAGAGCTCCATAGCATTGCTGGTGGCCAGCGGCCAGCTACCGGAGACCACTTGCGCCTCTTCCGGGGCATACAACAAGACCGCGGCATATCCCCCGGGCCCCGGCTGGCCAAGCGAGCACCCCGAGGCAAAAATGTCGACCTTGGGCATTTGCTGCCAAGCATCAGCGTCCTGGCCGTCGGGGGCGTTATCCGTCGCTGGGGCCTGGCCTGGAGCCAGCATCCTCGCGCGTGCCTCGCTGGCCAGGCGATCGGCTCGCTCATTCAGAGGTTGGCCTCTGTGTCCTTTGACCCAGTGCCATTCCAGGCGATGTCGTTCCGTCTGTTGTGCCAGTTCCTGCCACAAATCGACGTTCTCCACGGGCTTACCGTCGGCTTTGCGCCAGCCATGGGCGCGCCAGCCAGCTAACCACTCGGTGATGCCCCTACGGAGATACTGCGAATCGGTGTACAGGTTCACCCGGCAAGGCCGCTTGAGGGAACGAAGGGCCTCGATAGCGGCTGTCAGCTCCATACGGTTGTTGGTCGTTGCGGGTTCGGCTCCGCTGATCTCTTTGGTGTTTGTTCCATAGAGCAAGATAGCGCCCCAGCCCCCCGGGCCGGGATTGGGATCGCAGCCGCCATCGGTATAGATATCCACGTCAGGGAGCGATTCGCTATGCGCCGTCATCATGCTCCTGGCCAGGCCTGGTCCGGGAATCGGACCAGGCGGAACCCTAGGTGGCCACGGGGTATGGGTTGCCGCGGGCTGGTCCATCTGCGGAGCAGCGAGTGTGTCATGACGGTCATGGTGATCAGGGCTTACTGGGCCATGATGCGGGCCAACTCGAACAACTCGAGATCGATCGCCTTGCTGCGGCCCACGATTTCGCTTAGCGGCGTGGTGACAACGTGGCTGCCGCGCAGGCCTGTAAGCACCCCCACTTCACCCCGGAGAAGAGCCTGTACGGCTCCCTCTCCCAGGCGAGAAGCTAAGAGGCGATCAGCCGCTGTGGGGCGGGCTCCCCGCTGCACATGTCCCAGGATGGTGGCGCGCAGGCTGAAACCCGCCGCATCCGGGTTGGTTTCGAAATACCTGAGCAGTTTCTCAGCATTGTTCTGGGCGCCTTCGGCAACCACCACGGTAGCATGGCTCTTGCCACGATCTCGGGCGGCGCGCAACTGAGTGGCCAGCTCCTCGGGAGATAGCTCTCGTTCGGGGATCACGACCACCTCGGCGCCACCCGCGATGCCTGCCACGAGGGCCACGTAGCCGCACTTGCGTCCCATGACCTCGACCAGGAAAGCCCGGCGATGCGAGGCGGCCGTCACCTTGAGGCGGTCAATGGCCTCCAACGCCACGTTGATGGCCGTGTCCACGCCGATGGTTACATCGCTACCCTCGAGATCGTTGTCAATCGTGGAGGCTACGCCTACCACGGGGAAGCCCATCTGGTGCAGGTCGTAGGCGCCGCTCTGCGATCCATTGCCACCGATAACAACCAGGGCGTCGACATTCTGGCCGGCCAGGTTGTCGATGGCTTTCTGTCGCCCTTCCACCGTGCGGAACTCTTCGCAGCGCGCGCTGCCCAGAAAGGTGCCGCCATTTTGCATGATGCCGCCGACATCGCGGCGCGACAAATAGACCAGTTCGCCCGTAATCAAGCCAGCGTATCCATCGCGCACGCCGAAAACATCGAGCCCAGACTCGATGCCCATGCGCGCCACAGCGCGGATGGCAGCGTTCATCCCGGGGGCATCTCCACCACTGGTCAACACCGCGATTTTACGCATCTTCTCACTCCTAATGACCACACAGTAGTCACTCTATACCCGCTATTTTATGCCATAAATAGCAGTCGTGTCAATGGCGATGGTCCAGCAATCCAGCGTCCGGACGATCAGACAAAGACTTGGTATAAGTGCTATTGTCCACTATAATTTGCCGCGTACGGTCGAGTTCCCAGGCCAAAGCCAGAAAATTCGCACTCCGCCCGCCAGGTGGGGCTAGTCCAGGTGTGGTGGCACGGCAAAAAGGCGATGTCATTGCCGCTTCTGGGGTGGCGCCCGAAACTGATGATCGCGGAGAGGTAACATGACCAATTGGTATAGTATGGACGCCGAGCATGTGCTCCAGGAATTGGATTCCCGTGCTGAGGGGTTGACCGAGTCACAGGCTCGGCAACGCCTGGAAGAGTATGGTCCCAACGAGCTGCAGGAGCGCGCAGGCCGCAGCCCATTGAAGGTCCTGGCGGGCCAATTCACGGATACGATGGTTATTGTGCTGCTGATCGCGGCGGCCATCTCTTTCGCCGTCGGCGAAACCACCGACGCGATCATGATCCTGGTTATCGTTGCCCTGAATGCTGTCCTGGGTTTCACGCAGGAATACAAAGCCGAGCGTGCCATGGCGGCATTGAAGGAACTGGCTGTGCCCAAGGTCAAGGTCTACCGAGAGGGACAGCTGCGCGAGATCGACACCGTGCATTTGGTGCCGGGCGATGTTGTGGTGTTGGAAGCAGGCAACCGTGCTCCCGCCGACGGGCGAGTGCTGGCATCCTATAACCTGCGGGCGGAAGAGGCGGCGCTTACGGGCGAATCTGTGCCGGTGGACAAAACCGACAAGCCAATCGCGGGGGATAACGTGCCCATAGGAGATCGCCGCAATATGGTGTTCATGGGCACGATCATCACCTACGGAAGAGGCCGGGTGGTGGTAACAGGCACAGGCATGAAGACCGAGCTGGGGCAGATTGCTACCCTCTTGCAGTCGGTAGAGGAGGAAAAGACGCCCCTGCAACGACGGACGGCAAGTGGCTGGGCCTGGGAGCGCTGGTCATCGTGGCTATCGTATTTGCCCTGGGCGTGTGGCGAGGCGAACCCCTTACGGAGATGTTCATCACCGCCATAAGCCTCGCTGTTGCGGCGGTTCCTGAGGGGTTGCCTGCTGTGGTCACCATCGCCCTGGCTCTCGGGGCGCAGCGGATGGTGCGACGCCACGCGCTGATCCGCAAACTACCTGCCGTCGAGACGTTGGGCTCTGTGACAACCATCTGCTCAGACAAGACGGGCACGCTGACCGAGAACCGCATGACGGTCACCGAATTGGACGTGGCGGGGGCATCCGTCAACCTGGTGGCCGACCTGAGGATCGCCGGCGCCATTATCAGGCCTGGTGAGACCCCCCTGGGTGTGCCCAAGCCGAACATGGCCGTGCTTCTGGCGGGTGGGGCGCTGTGTAACGACGCGAGCTTGGAGGCGGACCCAAGTGAGAGCGGAGGCTACCATGCCGTGGGCGACCCCACTGAGGGGGCTATGGTGGTTGTGGCAGCGCGTATGGGCTTGTGGAAAGGCAAGCTCGAGGCGGCGTTGCCGCGCGTAGCGGAGGCGCCGTTCACCTCCGAACGCAAGCGCATGACTACCGTGCACAGCCGGCCTCGCCAAGCCGAATGTGACGACGACCTTGCCAAGTGCTTGATCACCTACTTGCCCGAGGCGCCATATATCGCCTTCTGTAAGGGCTCGGTGGATGGCCTTCTCTCGTTGAGCACCGCAGTTTGGGAGGATGGGCGCGCCCAAGCCATGAGCGAGGAGTGGCGGCGGCGAATCGCGGAGGCCAATGACAGGCTGGCGCGAGAGGGCGTACGCGTCCTGGGCGTGGCCATGCGCCCGCTAGAGGATCTGCCCGAGCCGGTCGATGAAGGCGCTCTGGAGCAGTCTCTAATCTTTGTAGGTTTGACGGGCATGATCGACCCCCCACGCTCAGAGGTCAAGCAGGCTGTGGTTGAGTGTCGCGGGGCGGGGATTCGCCCGGTGATGATCACCGGGGATCACCCACTGACGGCGCTGAATATCGCGCGCGAGCTGGGGATCGCGGGTGGTAACGGCGGAGACCGTGTCGTTACGGGTCAGGAACTCGCCGAGATGAGCGTCGATGACCTCGAGGCCATCGTGGAGGACGTGGCCGTCTATGCTCGCGTCAGCCCCGAGCATAAGGTCAAGATCGTAGAAGCTCTGAAACGCCGGGGCCACTTTGTGTCCATGACCGGCGATGGCGTCAATGATGCTCCGGCCCTGAAGCGGGCCGATATCGGCGTGGCGATGGGTATTACGGGCACGGATGTGAGCAAAGAGGCAGCCGACATGATCCTGTTGGATGACAACTTTGCCACGATCGTCAATGCCATCGAGGAGGGGCGGACGATTTATGAGAACATCCGCAAGTTCATCAAGTATATCATCTCCAGTAATGTGGGCGAGATCTTTATCATGCTCATGGCCCCCTTGCTGGGGATGCCCATGCCCCTGACGGCGATCCAGCTTCTGTGGACCAACCTCGTCACCGACGGCTTGCCTGGCCTGGCACTGGGCGTAGAGCCGCCCGATGCGGATACCATGAAGCGCCCGCCCCATCCGCCAGAGGAGAGCGTGCTCGCGCGTGGCACCGGTACGTACATATTGTGGGTAGGTGTGCTGCTCGGTTCCGTCTGTCTGGCGGCAGAGTATTTCGGGCAAGCTCTGGGGGAGGGCGTGTGGCGGACCATGGTTTTCGCCACATTGGGCCTATCGCAGATGGGCAATGCGCTGGCGGCACGCTCCGAACGCGAATCTCTGTTTCAGCTAGGGTTGCTGTCTAACAAATTCCTGCTCGGGGCCGTTGTTCTGACCGTCTTGCTGCAAATGGCGGTCGTTTATGTGCCGTTCTTGCAGCCGATCTTTGGCACCACCAGCCTTAGCCTGGGACAGTTGGGCATTACATTGGCTCTCAGCATGATCGTGTTCGTGGCGGTAGAGATCAGCAAGGCGATCTCGCGCGCCCGAGCGCGAAGGGCGGCCTGAGGCTGTGCCTATCGAGCCCTTTCGCCTGGAGCGGTATTTTGCCCGGCACGAATTCGCAGCCAGGTACTCGCTCTGCAGCTCCGATTGCGATGGACTCGCCCTGGCGGACCTGCTTGCTATGGCCGACGAAGAAAGCAGGTCGTTGTGGGAACGACTGACCCTCGGGTATACCGAATCTCAGGGGGCGCCCTGGTTGCGCCGGGAAATCGCTTCGCTGTATCAGGGCGTGCAGCCCGAGAATATCCTGGTGCTCGCGCCGGAAGAGGGTATTCTGGCGGTTATGAATTGCCTGCTGCAGCCCGGCGATCATATCGTCTGCACCTTCCCGGGTTATCAATCGCTCTACCAGGTGGCAGAGTCGTTAGGCTGTGAGGTGTCGCGATGGCAGCCCAATGAAGTCGAGGGGTGGCGTTTCGATCCCGCGGCGCTGGAGGGCTATCTCAGGCCCAATACGCGCCTGTTGGTGTGCAACTTTCCCCACAACCCGACGGGCTACCTGCCCTCCCAAGACGAATTCGAGCGCATCCTGGCCATCGCTCGCCAGCACGATCTATACCTCTTTTCCGACGAGATGTACCGCTTCTTGGAACTGGATCCTCGGGCTCGGCTGCCCGCTGCAGTGGAGCGCTACCCCAAGGGCGTTTCGCTGTTCGGGATGTCCAAGACCTTTGGGTTGGCGGGGCTGCGCTTGGGCTGGCTGGCGACTCGCGACGAGCAGTTGATGGGCGCGCTATGCGCATTCAAGGATTACACCACGATCTGCAACAGCGCGCCGAGCGAGGTGCTCGCGCTGATGGCTCTGCGGGTGCGGGACACGATCATCCGGCGACATCTGGAGCGGATCGAGCGAAACGTGCAGGTGCTCGGCGAGTTCATGGACCGGCATAGCGAACGGTTCTCCTGGGTGTGTCCCAGCGCGGGCACCGTAGCATTCCCCAGGTTGCGCGACGGGACAAGCGCCTCGCGGTTTTGCGAGAGGATCATGCAGGATGCGGGGATCTTGCTCTTGCCATCCACCGTCTACGACTATAGAGACGCCCATGTGCGGCTGGGCTTTGGCCGTGAGAATTTACCCGAGGCTCTGGCCGTGCTGGATAGCCATCTGGCAGCACACTGACTGGCGGCTTCTTCGGGGCGCCGGTCGCGTGGCGGCAAGCTGCCCGACCTGCGGCGGAAATCTGCATTGTACGGAGTATGGCGATGATTCAGCTGGCTGAGATGAGACCTGCCGATCTGGCAAGCGTGTTCGCCCTGGTGCAGAGAATCGATCCCTATGGCGTGCCCCATTGCGAATGGCTGCGCGCGCACACCTTCGGAGATGAGACGTGTGCGCCCGATCTCTTGTTACTGGCTAAAAAAGAGACGGAGACGGTAGGTTTTTGCTTTGCTTGCCTTCGCGGCGACCGTGGCGTCGTCAAGCTCTTTGGCGTGGAAAAAGGGATGCGCCGCCAAGGTATTGGGGACGCGCTCTTGGATGCGATCGAGACCAGGCTAAGAGAACGGGGCGCCCGGGAGGTTGCTGTCGAGGGTGCGTCACCCAACTTTTTCCTGCCAGGGGTATCGCTCGAGCATACCGATGCCATCTGCTTTTTGCTGAAACGCGGCTATGAGACCGACCGAGTCTCGCGCGTGGACATGGACGTGGACCTAGCCCAGGCGGACCTGGATACGAGCGCTGCCGAGGCCCTCCTGCTCCAGAAAGGGATTGTGATACGGCGTGCCCAAGCCGATGAGGTGGCTGCCACGGCTGATATGGCGCTGGCCCATTTTTCCGATGCCTGGCGTTATGAGGTGTCCGACACAATCAACTATGCGCCGATTCCCCTTTTTATCGCCCTACACGAAGGACGCGTGGTGGGCTTTGCAGCCTACGACGTGGGAGGGCCCGCTCGTTTTGGGCCCACCGGAACGGACCCCCACTATCGTGAGCAGGGCATCGGCGCTGCGCTGCTCAAGCTCTGCTTGCGTGATATCCGCGATCGAGGCGATCGCATCGCCGAGATTGGCTGGGCCGGCCCCATCGGGTTCTACGCAAGGGCAGTGGGCGCGCGTCTTGGCCGGGCTTACTGGTGTTTCCACAAACCGCTACACGACCTTTGTTTTCCAGTGTCCGCGCCGGAACCTCCAGGTCATGAGGATGGCGCTGACCAGGTGCCCGATTCCCATGCCCAACCAGATGCCTGAAGGCCCCATCCGGGCAGGCCAGGATAGAGCCCAGGCAAGGGGCAGCAGGATGAGCCACAGGGACGCAATGTTGATAACCATGGGCGACACCGCGTCGCCGGCGGCCGTGAGCCCGTAGCCCATGACCCAGGACCATGCCAAAGCGGTACACCACAAGAGTGCGTAGCGCAGGATTGTTGTGCCGGGGCCGAGCAGGGTAGCATCCTGGGTGAACGAGCCGAGAACGCGCGGTGCAAAGGCATTGAGGACCAGCAGCAGCGTGAACGAGCTTATGGCTGCGGCGTAGCTGGATAGAACCGCGGAGCGTTCTGCTCTCTCGGGGTGCTTGGCGCCCAAGTTCTGCCCTACCATCGTGCCTGAGGCCGTGCTGATGCCGTTGGCTGGAAACTGCAAGAAATCGGTGAGTCGCGAAGCCAGGCTATACGCGGCCAGGATCTCGCTGCCGAATGACGTGACCAGCCGGACGAGGAGCGCATTGGCGAGATTGGGCGAGAAGCGCTGCGCGGCGGTGGGTAGGGAGATTCTCAGGATGCGTCCCATCATGTGTCGATCGAGCCAGACATCCTCGCGGTGCAGGGTAACGCCGGCCCAGCCGTGTATCAGGGTGACCCCTTGGCCGGCTACGCCCGCGGCGCTGCCGAGTACCGCCGCCAAGGCCGAACCACTTACCCCCATCGCGGGGATGGGGCCCCAACCCAGCACGAGTATGGGGAGCGAGAGCGCGAGCACGATGGTGCTGACGATGTTGATGCGCAGGGTGTATTCGGGATGGCCTGCGCCCCGAATGACGCCATTGAGGGATGGCAGCATCTCCATGAAGAACAGCCCGGCAAAGGTGATTCGCAGAAAGCGAATGGCTTCCTGAAGCACCTCATCGCGCACGCCCATCCATCGCAGAAAAACGGGCCCGGCCGTCTCTCCGATGATGCTTAGGGGCACGACAAAGATGGTGATTAGCAGGATGGTCTGCATGAGGGCGTGGTCCGCCTGACGCTCCTCTTGGGCGCCGATATGCCGGGCCACGATGGCCATCCCTCCACCCGAGAGGCCCATCATGGGGCTGATCAGCACGATGCGCAGAGTCGTTGCCACGGCCATCGCTGCCAGGCCCGTGCCTCCTACCTGGCCAAGCCAATAGGCCTGGAACAGGCCCGACACGCTCATGAGGGCGGTCTCAAGCATCGATGGCAGAGCCAACTGGGCGATCAAGCGCCCCAACCGGCCCGAGGTCAAATCCCGCTTTGGCCGGGTGGTAGCTGATGCAGGGGGCGGCATAAAGGTTCTTTCTGCAGGAAGGTGATCGGTGCAGACATTGTAGTTGATTGGACAAGGTGGTCAAGCTGACGTCTGTGGATGGCAGGGCTTTGTCCAAGCCGGAAAGGCCGTCGGGCTGAGCGCAAATGGCAGGTGTCGGCTTTAGTAAACGGAGATGCTTCACTTTGTTCAGCATGACATAACCGCGACAATGAAAGCCCTGTGTGGAGGGGTGGTGTACATGGCTGTAGGATTCGTCTATGACCCAATCTACTTGCAGCACGATACGGGAGATCATCCAGAGAATGCTTCGCGCCTTGAGCTGATCATGGAGCAGTTGCAGCAGGCTGAGCTGCTCCATCGCTTGGACCCGATTGCGGCGGAAGCAGCGACATTGGCGGATCTGACCCGGGTGCATCATCCGGCCTTGGTGCAACAGGTGCGTCAGCTTTCGCAGCGGGGTGGGGGGTATATCGACTCGGACACCGTGGTCGGGCCACAATCGTACAAAGCAGCATTGTCGGCTGTCGGGGGGACCATCGCTGCTGTGCGCGCCGTGCTGCTGGGCCAGGTGCGCAGCGCGTTTGCTCTGGTCCGGCCCCCGGGCCACCATGCTACGCGACAAGATGCGATGGGCTTTTGTCTTTTCAACAATATCGCTGCAGCCGCCGAGTGGGCTCTCAGCGAGGGCCAGATATCTAGGCTGGCGATCGTGGATTTCGACGTGCATCATGGCAATGGCACAGCGGACATCGTAGAGCGCGATCCGCGGGTGCTCTTTATTTCGTTGCACCAGTATCCCTTTTACCCCGGTACGGGGCACTGGCGCGAAAAGGGCGGCCCTGAGAGCACGATGCTGAACGTCTCATTGCCCCCCCAGACGGGGGACCGGGGCTATGCACAGGCCATGGACAAACTGGTGTTGCCCTCTTTGCGCCGCTTTGCGCCAGAGATCATCCTCGTGTCCGCGGGCTATGACGCGCACTGGTCCGATCCGCTGGCCTGGATGCTGCTTTCTATCGAGGGGTACCGATACATCGTCGATTCCCTATTGCGGGTAGCCGATGACCTGTGTGGGGGGCGGCTGGCCATGACCCTGGAGGGGGGCTACGGGCCCGCCTTGGCCCATGGCGTGGCTGCAACCTTTGCGGCCATGCTAGGTGAGCCCTATGCGGATCCCTTGGGCCTTGCGGGGGAGCCAGAGGTTTCTGTGGATTCGTTGGTCCAGGCGATTGCCGAGTATCACGGTCTGCTTGGCTAAGCCTGCTGTGGTATAATGAAACCGGGCTAATCGAGAGGGTAGGTAAGAGATCTCACAGAGGGGAGGCGAAACCGTGACTATCGAGGGCCGCAATCCAGTGGAGATGGTCAACATCAACACGGCCTCCGCAGAGGAACTGAGTGAGAGACTGGTCGGTGTTGCTTCAGTGTTAGCGCGACGGATCGTGGACCATCGCGAGTCTCATGGGCCTTTCGCGCTCGTAGAGGATCTTGGGGACGTGCCGGGTATAGGGCCCGTCCTGTTGGCGCGGAATGCGGATCGCCTGACCGTGGAGCCTATCCCGGATGTGGCCGATCAGGGCGCCGAGAACCGAGCGGAGACAAGAACCCTGACCGACCTTGGGAGTCGAGACCTCGAGGCTGAAAGCGGGCAGGCTATCTCTCCTGCCAGCTCCCTGGTCGAAGAGCCGTGGATAGAGGAGCGGGCGATGGCGGTCCCTACCGAGGGTGCGTCGCCGGTTGGTGGCGACCAAGCTGAGCCGGTCGCCCACCCTCAAGTGGCAGAGGACAGGGCAGGCCCAAGCGCGGTGGCGGTCTCGGACGGTGGCGGGCCCCGAGAGCCTGCCCAAGAGCCCAAGGCGCGGCAGCGGAATGCAGAGCATTGGTGGCGCAACGTTCTCTTGGTCATCCTGGGTGGCTTGCTGGGCGCCCTGCTCACGCTGGCGCTGATCGTGGCCTGGTCGGGGACGCTCAGCTTTGCACCACAGCGCCAGGTGGATGCGCTCAACCAGAACCTGCGCACCATGCAGGAGAACAGCGAGCTTGCTTGGGAAAGGCTGGACCGGGCTGATGCGACGATCGGCGAACTGGACGCCCAGGTCAGGTCTCTGCGGACCCTGAGCAGGCGAGTGGATAGCCTCGAGGCCGAAGCCGAGGCGGCGCAGGACGATCTGGACCAGATGAGCAACGATCTGAGGTCGCTCCGTAGCCAGGTAACCAGGCGCATGGCTGAGCTGGAGGAGAGGATGGACCAGACGGACGCCAGCCTGGACGAGTTCGAGACCGAACTGGGCCAGGTGCAAGAGACCGTGCTGGCGCTAGACTCCAGGGTGAAGCAGTTCGATTCATTCCTGCGTTCGCTACGAGATCTGCTCGATGCTCTGGATCAGGCCAAGGAGCCGGCGGCCCAAGGCAGCAGCTCGGGCGGGCAGGCGCCGACCCCCGCAGCGACGCCCAGTATGCTGCCTCGGCCAACACCTACAGCAGCACGTTAGTCGGGCTGCTTACTCTCCTAAGGGGCTATCAGGGATGAGGGCGCGCAGCAACTCTTTGCGCCAGGCTCCGGCGTTACAGTCGTAGACGCCAAAACCGGCGCCGAACTCCCAGTACGACCACGCGATGCCGCGCGCCTGGGCCTCCTGGACCAGGTAACTGGTCCAGCGAACGCGCGAGGCCATGTCAGCTTTGCTGTAGGCACCGAACTCGCCCATGTAGAGCTGCCAGCCGTTTTGGTCCGCGATCTGCTTGGCGATGTCCAGGTCGGCGCGCATGGTTGCCTGCTCCCACCCTTTTCCCTCCCACACTGTGCCCATCCAGGCGGAGGACCCATTGACCCATTCCGCGCCCTGGTGGGTAAACTGAAAGGGCTCGTCATAGTGGTGCATGTTGATCATGGCGATCAATCGCTGGCGGCGAGCCTGGTCGAGTACCCAATCGATACGCTCAAAGAACGCCGGATCGATGGTGTAGGGAGGCTCAGTCTGAGCGTGGGCGCTCCAACGGATGGGGATACGCACCATGTCGAATCCCGCCTGGCGAATGAGCCGGAAATGCTCAGCCTCCAGAACGAGGCCCCATTCCCCCTCTGTAGGGGCTGCCAGCGCGTTACCCAGGTTCCACCACGTGCCGGGCATCCTCCGATCAGCAGGCCAGTGGGAGCTGGGGAAGCGCAGGACGTTACGATGCTCAACAGGAGTAGGCTGGGAGGGATGAGCCACAGACCTCGTCGCGCATTGTGCATATCCATGTCTATGCTATGTTGGTGGCGCCGCCCCTGATAGGTGGGAGCGAGCCCATTATGGGAGATTCTTACCGCTCTGGTCAAGCGAGCCTATCGAGGCAATCGATAGGGCTGCGCAAAAGTCGCTCCTGTACCGCAAGTTTTCAACTTGCGGGGTCTGGCCAGAGCAAGAGACGGGCTTTTCGAGCTTACTGTCTGCTCGAGGCGGCTGCGCAAGTTACAAACTTGCGCTACGAAACCAACTTTTGCACAGCCGTGGGCTATCGAGGCCGCGAGTTTTCATCCGCCTTGTGTTGTGGTAGAATAGACGCACTCAGGAGGTAGGTAGCGGTTGAGTATTATCGACACGATTTCCGAAGGATTCCGAATCACCACGAAAAAGCCATGGCTGATCTCCGTGCCCGTGTTGCTGGATCTGGCGCTGTGGTGGAGCCCCAAGATATCTATCGCCCCTGTCATCGAAAAGATGATGGCCGCATTTCGCGAGGCTGCGGCGACCTTGGGTACTGGCCAGGCAGGCACGGGGCAGATGATGGATCTGGCGGTGCAAGAGTTGCAGGGGACGGTGGGCCGCACAAACCTTCTGGCGCTGCTGGCGTGGAGTCGCTTGGGCGTACCAAGCATCGCCGGTGTGCGCCTCATCGAGCCGGGCGTCGACCGCGTGGTGGAAATTGGTGGCTATGGCTCGATGCTCCTGGCGCAGTTTGGCATCATGGCCCTGGGCCTGGTGCTGGCTTGCTTTTTTCTGGGTCTGCTGGGACAGCAGGCAGGAGAGGACGAGACCGACCTATCTTCCGTGGTGGGGCGCCTGCCTCGTCACTGGCTATACTTGATCGCGCTGCTGATCCCTCTGGGCCTGGTGCTGATCGTGGTGTTCAGTGTCGGCCTTTTGTTGGGGCCTTTTGCGCCGTTTCTGTGGATCAGCATGCTGTGGCTGCTGCTCTATTTTTCCTTTGTGCCTCAGGCTATCACCATGAGCCATGACAAGCCCCTGGGGGCCTTGATGGCAAGCTTTTCGGTGGTGCGCTTGAACTTTTGGCCCACACTGGGCCTGATCTTGTTGACGAACGTGATCAGCACCGGCCTGGCGCTGCTGTGGCGCGGGCTACTGGGCTCTACGGCCGGAACGTTCGTGGCCATTCTGATCAATGCCTATGTCGGGACAGGCCTGGCCCTAGCTGCCTTTGTCTTTTACCGCGATCGACTGGCCATGTTGCGGAAGATGGTAGAACAGCAAAGGAGCATCAACCTCAATGGCTGATTCCGGGCTGAGCTATACGGCAGCTGATATCCAGGTCCTGGAAGGCCTGGAGGCAGTACGCAGACGCCCTGGCATGTATATCGGGAGCACCGACATGCGCGGCCTGCACCACCTCGTCTTTGAGGTGGTGGATAACTCGATCGACGAGGCCCTCGCCGGGGTATGCAATCGCATCGAGATCACCATCCATCCGGATGGAGCCGTAACCGT
>CAYQDH010000023.1:23694-23924 GCA_964416075.1 uncultured Anaerolineales bacterium
GCGGCGGCGGCTACAAAGTGGCCAGCGGCCTGCACGGCGTGGGCGTCTCGGCGGTGAACGCGCTATCGGCGTGGCTTGAGGTAGAAGTCCGTTACAATGGCCGGCTCTATACGCAGCGCTATGAGCGCGGCCGTCCGGTCTCCGAGGTGACCGACCTCGGCCCGGCCGAGGGACATGGCACGACCACACGTTTCATGCCCGACACGGAGATCATGCACACCCTGGACTAT
>CAYQDH010000024.1:0-19948 GCA_964416075.1 uncultured Anaerolineales bacterium
TTGGCGAAGGGGGGCACGGACTCTATCACGGCGCGCGAGGGGTCGATTCAGGCTCGGTGCATGTCTCGCACGACCAGCGCTCCATCAGTAAAGAGGTGACCTTCGCCCGAGATGTGAGCGACACGGCTGTCCTGCTGCGCACGTTACTCCAGATGAGCGATAGCCTGGCCGCCCGTTTGCGCCACGAGCATCTCGTCGCCAAGACTGTGCGCCTCAAGCTGCGCTACCCCGATTTCAGCACCATCACCCGCCAGCAACATCTGAAGACCCCTACCGACCAAGCAGACATCGTCTATGGCTTGGCCATCGATCTGCTACACAGGAACCTGCCCAGTGGGCAGCTGCTGCGTCTGTTGGGCCTGGCTGTTAGTGATCTGATCGAGGAAGGCGGCTATCAGCTTAGCCTGCTCGATTCCAATGATCAGAAACAGATCAAGCTCAGCCGGGCGGTGGACCTGATCCGCGAGCGCTACGGACGCCGCGCTATCTCACGCGCTTCGCTTCTGCACCGGTCCCGCCATGACGATGATGAGACACCCTGACTGGTTCAGTCGCGCTCGAATCGACTGGGATAGTCTTCCTCAAGCCCAATGGCGCCTATAGTGATATCCTGAAATCCCAACGCCAGAGCCGGTGAGTCTGGCTGCAACCGATAATCACGTTGGCTGGCATCGACAAAAAGCGGGTCAGCCACGATGCTATGCTGGTCGTACTTGTTGTGCAGGATCTTTTTCCACTCTTCCAACTCTCCATAGCCCATCCCAGCGCTCGGCGCTCCCGTGACGAAAATCGGCCCTTTGTCCTTCCAAAAAAGGTTATAGTCCGACTCTTTCACCCGGTCGTCGCGCCAGTTGATAAAGCGATAGATGCCGGCGTACACGTCCTCCATGACGAAAATGTTGCGCAGATAGACGTGGTCCCGGCATTCGTCCCCGCCCATCTCCATCGAGGCGATCCCCCCATCGTTCTTGGGACCCATGATGAGGATGTTGTTCTCGATGCGGTTGCCGATTCCCTTGCTAAAGATGCACTGGTTTCCGCTGGTCCCGACGATTCCCCAAATCACATTGTTGGTCACCGTGAAATGGTCGGTGGCGTCATCCAGGTAAATCCCGCTCTGGATATCGAATTCGGTATTGCCCGAATCGTGCACTAGGTTGTGGTCGTAGATATTGTCGCGCCCAGGGCCCCACGACTCCATAGCCCCGGTGTCCTGGCTATCCAGGTTGGCATGGTGGATGTCGTTGTAGGCGATCACGTTGTTCCGGGAGTGCAGCAGATCATAGTGGTTCTCCCATGTCACCCCTGGCACCTCGCTTTTCAGCGTCTGGTACTCTAGCCCCTTGATGGTGGTGCCATAGCGCGGCGTATGGTGGATGTGGTTGTGCAAGATCTGGTTATGGCCGCTCTGCTGGATGTACACCCCCGCGCCGTGGCCGATCACCTGCCCGCAATGGTGGATATGGTTGTTCTCCACTCGGTTGTGATGGTTTGCATCTGCCTGGCCGAGTCCCAGGCCCTCCAGCGAGACGCCACAATACCCATGGTAGCGGATCAGGTTGCCATAGAGCTCGATACGTTGTGCATGGCCGGCTATGCGCACGCCCGTATCATAGCCATGCTCGATGCGACAGAAGCGCACCGAGCAATCCTCCGCGCTGCCAATGTATAGAGCTTCGCTGTTGGCCATGGCCAAATCGAGCCCCAGCAAATGAAGGTTGCGAAGCGGCCGGTCGGGGGCCTGTCCCTCCAGGCGTACCACATTCTCCGCCGTCGAGATGATGATCGTCTGTTCCTCGATGGGATTGTTTCGGGGCCAGCAATATACCTTGCGATGGAGTAGATCGATCTGGCATTCGCCAGGCTGCGTCAGCAGCGCCAGCACGTTCTTGACATAGTACCGGTTATGCGGGGTGATGGGGTAACCATCTTCGCCTTCCAGGGCTATGGTGTGGCGGTCAGCATCCAGCGCAACCAGTCGTTTTTCGTGATTGAACCAGTTGTACTGTGGCCAGATGGAGACCAGAGCGCCACTGAGACCCCAAGCGCCAGGATCCAGCCCGTCCAGGTCCTCGGGCCGATATTCGAACCCACCCTTGTCGCCAAGCGTGGCAGCCGTCTCGGTCTGGAAATAGCCTTCCTTGGGCGCGCGGGCCCAGGACATGCGCGTACCGTTCTCGAATAGCTGGGCGGGGCTGTACCCCGCAGGAATATCTGTTTCCCAGACCTCGCCCCGGTAACGGCGCCAGTTCATCAGCCGCACGCCGCCCACGAGCACCGGCTCTTCGCCCGGGTAGGCGGCATAGGTGATGCGCTGCTGTGGTCCGCCCCCATCAGCCGGGCCAAAGACCAGGGAGCCCGGTACATAGTAGATGCCGCCGCGGATCAATACCCTGATATCGGCGCTCATCCCGCCTGCAATCGCCTCCTGAACCGCCCGCTGTGCTCGGGAAAGGGTTGCAAAGGGACCATCACTGCGCCAGAGGTTGGGCCGTGGTAGCTTGCCCGACCAGGCATCGTTGCCGTTGGGGGCTACGTACCAATCTCCCTGGGGCCGTTCTGCTGAGAGCCTACTCCGGAGCCAGCTATCGGCTCCACACGCACTGGCTATGACGGCCGTAAGCGCGAACGCGCCGGCCTGCAATACAGCGCGACGCGCGATGCGCTGTTGCCTTGGGAGCGGTTCTTGACGGCTCATCACGACCACCTCGATGAAAGAGATACTATATCTTGGTCCACTCGACCAGACAGTGAGATCATAGGCCCGCACAACGGTGATGTCAATCGATCAGCTGCCTGTTACGTCAGCAAGTTGTATGTCAACTTGGGTTCGGGCCCTCAGGGACAGAATCTTGGTGCTGTGACTCTACGATGGTAGAATGGCAGCACTCGATGACCACCATGATAGGAGCCCCAATATGTCTCAGGAATTCCCTGCTCTGCGCGTCGCCGTCGCCCAGATTCCCATCGGGGCCGAGATCGACGCCAACGTGGCGCATATCATTCGTGCGATGGAGGACTGTGCCTCACAGGGTGCCCAAGTTCTAGTGTGCCCCGAGACCGCGGTCAGCGGCTACAGCCCGGCTATCGGGCATGGCCGAGAGCCCCAGGAGTGGCCCCTGATTCGGGGCGGGCTGCAATCCATCGCCCAGAGCGCGCGCGAGCTATCGCTGTGGGTGGCCGTGGGGAGCGAGGCCTGGGAGGCCGGGCATTGGTGGAATCGCTTTTACGCCTACGACCCGGATGGCCGTCAGGTTGCCGTCTATGACAAGGTGCATCTGACCGGCGACGACACCCACTATTACACGGCTGGCTCGAATTATCCCATCTTTCATATCGAGGGAATCACCGTAGGTTTGCAGATTTGTTATGATGCGCGCTTTCCCGAGGGATATCGCGCCTTGCTACACCAGGGCGTCGAGGTGATCCTCCAAGGCTTCTACGGGGCGGGGGGTGGCACATGGAAGGTGCCTGTGCTAGGGGCTCACTTGCGTTCCAGGGCGGCAGAGAGCGGATGCTTCGTGGTGGCCTCGAATGTGGGCAATCCTCTGCAAATCGTCGTTTCGCAGATCGTGGACCCCTTGGGGATGCTGCTGGCCCAGGCGAACCAGGATCGGGAAGAGGTGGTCTCTGCGACGCTACAACTGCGACGCGTGGAGGAGAGCGAGATACGCAAGGACTATTTCATGCGCTTTGAGGGGCAAAACTTGCATCGGTGAGCGGGTTAGGGTTGCGACGCCTTTTCCTTATAGAGCACGGACCGCCCTCGTCTACCGGCTCCCTCTAGCAGCCCCATGTGGCGCAGGCAATAGACCATCTTTTGTGCCAACGACCTGGTGATCCCCAGCGCCGTGGCCAGCTCGGCGGCAGTGAATGGCCGAGGAATCCCCCCGCTCATAGCAGCGCGGCCAGGCGCATCTTGTTCGCTCCTAATGGCGTCATAAGGCGCTTCCGGCTCCCTCATCGTGGCCCCGTCGGGCGCATCCTGTTCGTTCGTAGTGGCGCCGTCAGGCGCCTGGGGTGGTAACAGATACAGGAGGTCCTGCGGCGTGGCCCAGGTTACTGGCTCGATAACATCCAGCAGGATGTGGTCGTACAGGCTCCACCCTTGGCGGCGCCAACTCCCCAGGCCATCGTCGCGCCGGTGCTCCTCCGCCCGGATGAGCAACACCTCCAGTGTGAAGTGGGGGTTGCTCAGCAGGGCGGGAAGGCGTATCAGCTCGGTAAAGACATCCTCGACCCGTCCTCGCTTGGGCGACCTGCGTCGGCTCAAGAGGGCCCCATCGGCGGCCAAGCGCACGATCCACTTTTCCACGGCAATGGGATACACCAGCCGAACGGTGTGGCCAGCCAGAAGATGGTTCAGCTTGTCTCTCAGCGCGCCAAAGTTATGCGTCTGAATCTCGATCAGCAGGTCGTCGCGCACGATGTCTATTCGGTAACCATCGACCATCGCCTCGATCTGATCTCCAGGCCGCGCATACCAGCGCTTGAGCGCAGCGTGCAGCGACTTTTCTCCCCGCGCGCCGACAGCCTTGATCTCATTCATGGGTTGCCTGTTCATGCGCTCATTATAACCCAAGTAGCTCCCAGCAGGAATCAGTGACTGGCTGTCCAGGTTAGGTGTTATCTTGGCGCACAGGACATAACATATTATACTGTCGTGGCCTCGATACGGCCATCGGAGAGGATACAACCTGATCTGACTCGTGAGCCGTGCCCGATATGAAGATAGAGGTGTGTGATGTGGCAAGCGATGCGCCTTTCGCAAAAGACGAGCCCTGATTTTGTTAGCTCTGCCGAAGACCTGGTGCACACGACGACGCGCAACCTGATTGCTGTTACGGGCGCCTTGTATCTGATCTGGCATTTGTTTGCAACCATCAACTGGCCTGTGTCCATAGGCTGGCGCATGTGGCTCCTGGCGCCGGTCGTGGCTCTGGTCAACGCCCTGGCATGGGTGTTCTTGCGCAAAAAAGTGCTGTTGGCTCAGGTGATCTGGTTGGTGGGGATGGCCGCGATAGGGTCTCTGGCGACTGTACTCCTTCAAGAGCCACGGATAGCACTTTTCCTCTGCCTGATTCCTTTGATGGCTGTGGTGACGATCGGCTTACCCGCAGGGATTATCGCCGAGCTAGGGATTGTTGGGCTAACTCTGTTATTTGCGTCAGCGGAACTGGGGTTTGGGCCGCGGTTGCCGTTCGATGTAGTCCTGCAGGTTGGTCTCGGGGGAGCCGTTTGCGGCTTGGTGGGCTGGTTTGCCTCCGATGCACTGTTCACGGTCATCCACTGGTCTCTCTTTAGCTTTAACCAGGCTCGCGAGAGCATGGAAGAGGCACGTACCCGCCGAGGGCAACTGGCCCAGGTCCTGAAGGATTTGGACCAGGCCTATTACCGCCTGGAGCGCGCCAATACGGCCCTCGTTGCAGCCTGGAAGGCGGCGGAAGAGGCAGAGCGTTTCAAAACAGAACTCGCTGCTAACGTGAGCCACGAGCTGCGCACCCCCTTGAACCTGATCATCGGTTTCGCCGAGATTATGATGACCTCCCCGGAGAGCTATGGCAATGTACCGATCCCCGGAGCCTACCGCAGCGACCTCAACGCTATCTATAACAGCGCCCAGCATCTTCTGGCCCTGGTAGATGACGTCCTCGACCTGTCGCGGCTCGAAGCGGGCAAGATGTCCCTGACACGCGCCGAGGTGAACCCGGGGGCGCTAATCTACGAAGCTACCAACATGGTGAGCGACTATGTTGCTGCCAAGGGGCTAGAACTGCACGTCCACGTGCAGGATAACCTTCCAGGGTTGTGGATCGATCGCCTGCGCATTCGCCAGGTGTTGCTGAACTTGCTGGTAAACGCGGCGCGCTTTACGAAACAAGGGTCCATCACTGTAGATGCCGCGCAGCATGGGAATGAAGTGATGGTGCGGGTAAAAGATACAGGGCAGGGAATTCGCGAAACAGATCTGCCACACGTCTTCAAAGAATTCCAGCCCACTGAGCTGCGCGAAACGGGATGGCACAGTGGCACGGGCCTGGGCCTGCCCATCAGCAGAAAGTTCGTCACCATGCATCAAGGACGCATGGGTGTGGAGAGCGCCTACTTGCAGGGCTCGACCTTTTGGTTTGCCCTGCCCTGTGGCTCGCCCGAGTCGATAGGGGAAGGCGCTGTCACGCTGACGCGCGCCGAGCCTGTAGGTCGCATCAACGACCAGGAGCGCATCGTCGTGCTGGTTCATCGCGATCCAACCGCACCGCGGCTGTTGCAGCGCTACCTGGACCATCATCATCTTGTCGGCGCAGAGACGCCCGAGGAGGGCCTCGCCCTGGCCCGAGACCTCAAGGCCATCGCCCTCTTGTGCGACGTGCGCGAGCCGCTTCCTGACACGACACGGGATGGGCCTATCGTCGTGCGCTGTCATCTGCCCAGTTCTTTGGAGGCAGCCAAGACGTTGGGGGCCGATCAGTTCTTGACCAAGCCCGTTTCGCGCGAGGACCTATTGGCCGCTCTCGAGCGGGTGGGGCGTCCCATCAAGCGCATCCTGATCGCGGACGATGACCCCGAGGTGGTTCGCCTGTTCCAGCGCATGCTACGTGGCCGCCTTGCGCCGCAGGATTGTCTGGAAGCCTATAATGGCGCCGAGGCCTGGGCACTACTCCAGACGGAACGCCCCGACGTCGTGCTACTGGATCTGATGATGCCCCACATGACCGGGCAGGAAATCCTGGCGCGCATGGCCCAGGATTCCGCGCTGCAGAATATCTCGGTCATCGTCGTTTCGGCCCATGAGCAGGATTATACCCCCTCCGGAGTGCCGGGGCTCATCGAGGTGCAACGCAAGGAAGCGTTCCAGCCAGGGGAGATGGTGCGCACACTGGAGGGTATCTTTAGTGCTCTGTCTCCTGGGTGGCACTAGCGCTGTCCAGTTTCGCTGGGCATGACCAAGGCTCCAGAACGCGCAACAGAGCTTGCTGTGTCACGGGCTTGGGCAGGCAGGCCGTTGCACCGAGGGCGAGAGCTACCTGGGGTTGGTTGATCACAGAACAAACGATGATGGGTATGGCACGCGTTGTTTCGTCACGTTGCAGTGCCATGAGTAGATCCCAGCCGTCTTCCTGGGGCATGAGCACATCCAGCAGGATAGCCGTGGGCTGTACCTGGGCGATCAGTGCGCGCGCTTGCGTGCCGTCCCGGGCGCCGATGACGTTCCAACCATGGCCGACCAGATAGCGGCGGAAGAGCTCTTCAAAGCCCTCGTTGTCGTCGATGACCAGGAGTCTACAGTGAGTGGGCGTTAGCCAGGTGAATCGTGCGCGCCTGGCATCGAGCGCTGTGCTGAATTCGATATGGCCGGCCATGGTGGTCATCAGTTGGCGGCATGTATCCATGGTATCTCGTGTCGAGGGCGATGGGTGGGAGGACATCTGGGCTCCGCTAGACGATCGGGCAACGATGTCGATACCCATCCGAGGAGATTCCTCAAATGTGGCTACTTCAAGAGTGTCTACACCGGCCGGGTTTAACAGGCAACCGATGGCCTCGAGGATAGCCTGGCGCAACAACACGCGATTTGCCGACAGGACCATGGCTGGATCGATTGTCTCTAGGTGCAGCGACACACCCCGAGTCGTCGCGATCTGTTCGAGCACGGGTTGCAGGTCTTTCAGCAACGCCGCCACAGGCACGGCGTCCTGGGTATCCGGGGAAGTGTAGAGGCGCTCACTCTCGCTGCGAACGAGGTCCTCGTGAGTGGCCTGATCCAGGGGGGACGCGGTGGCATCGGTTTGGTGCA
This sequence comes from uncultured Anaerolineales bacterium, assembly GCA_964416075.1. Taxonomy (GTDB): domain Bacteria; phylum Chloroflexota; class Anaerolineae; order UBA1429; family UBA1429; genus CAYQDH01. Next base: position 7,796 of record CAYQDH010000024.1, read on the forward strand.
GGCTAACGTATCTATCCCATAACGCGGCGACAAGGGCTTCCAGCGCTCGACTTTGTTCGTGAAAATAGTGGCTCCTGGATAGTGCCACACGGTTTATCACCTCGTCGGGCGTGAGCCCTTCGATATAACGCAGTTCCAGGATGCGGTAGACGCGCCAATCGGGGGAACGCGCCGGGACCCCCGCAGAAGGACGCAAAGCACGAATGGCCTCTAGGATCTCGCGGCGTAGGTTCTGGCCGCGCTGCAAGGGGTCCCCTGGCGCGAGGCGCAGGGCATCGGCCAAAGGATGGGTGCGCAAACTGAACGAATCGTATAACTCATTCAGCGCATCGTGCACCCACTTGGCGAATTCCTCGCGAGCAAGGTCGGCACTGGGGCTTGTGATCATGAGATAATCCAACACCGGACTGAAATCGGACCGGAGCCAGACTCAAGCCCTTCTCTGGTGAGTGAGAGCATGCTATAGTATGTTATGTCCAAAATGTGCAATCATTCTACCATACGTTGTCGTAGCGGGCAATAGAAGCGCAACCGATCTTTGGGCGTTCCTATGCGTGAAAGGAGTAAGTTAGCAACACTAAGACCGTCTTGCTATTTCCCGTTGGTAGGTGTTACCCATTCGTTATTGCTTCAAAATGGAGGAGATGAGGATGTCTAGCAAGCTTTCACGTCGTTCGTTTCTAAGAATCGCAGGGATCGGTATGGTGGCCACACTCGGTGCGTGTGCCCCTAAGGCCATGCCGACCGCCGTTCCCGCGCAAAAAGCCGAAGCTCCCAAGGCTGAGCCCACCGCGGCCCCAGCCAAAGTGGAGCAGCCGGCGACTGCCGCCCCCGCCCAAGGCAAAAAGGTCAAGATTCAGGTTTGTGACCTGGTGGCCGAAGATGCCACCGGCCCTGGCGTTTTCACCAGAACCAAGTATGAACAGTTTGCCGAGTTGTTCCCCGATATCGAGGTCGAGCACGTTGCCTACCCCGATGTGCTCTTTGAGAAGCGCAAGGAATATTGGCTCACGGCCTACAGCGAGGGTGGCACCAACGCAGTGATGTTCGACACCAACAAGTGGGCCTGGGAATTTGGCTCACTGAAGAAAGCATTGATCCTGGACGACTATATCCCGCTCTATTTCCAGGAAGACTGGGATAGCCTGGTGCCGGTGGCGCAAAAACTCTCCACGTATGACAGCCACGTGGTGCAGATCCCAGGCATGATCGAGGTACACGGCCTCGTCGTGCGTCGCGACTATCTGAAAGAGGTCGGCTACGCCGAGGATTATACCCCCAAGAACTGGCCCGAGTTTCTCGAGATGATCAAGAAGCTGACCACGGACAAGTATTATGGCTTCCAGTGGAAGACGTACATGCGCGCCATGTCCGAATTCCTGCACATGAATGGCGGTGATTTTGCTCTCGAGAACCCAGACAAGACGATCGAGCTCCAGTACACCAAGAAGGAGCTCGTCGAAACACTGGAGATGCTCAAGAGCTGCATCTACCCCAATCGCTACATCCAGCAGAACACTCTGCAAGAGTTCGCGCAGAACCTGAACGCCTTCCAGCAGGGCCAGAGCGCGACCTTTAACATGATGCCCTCCTGGGTGAACTGGCTCTTTGGCGTCACCGAGTTCGGGCCCGAAGACCTGAACTACTTCTGCTACCCCATCGGTACCAGCGGCGAGGCCAAGAACGGCGCCCGCCCGGCCTATGTGGATTGCGGCAGCCATAGTTGGGTGGCCAATCCCTACGGCACGGCGGAGCAGAATGATGCCGTAGCGCACTACCTGTGCTGGATGAACAACAAGGAGAACATCAAGAAACAGGGCGTGTGGTGGAGAGAGAACGAGCTCAAGGGCGCCTACGCCTCGCCGTTCAAGGACGTGCCCTGGACCGAGGTCTCTGCAGGCATTCCCGATTGGTGGGCCCCGCCCGTCGAGCAGATCCTATCGTTGGGTGATGTTGACCCGGCCCCCGACTATGCCCCGGGTCGCAGCTACGTCGACGCCGCATGTTCGGAGATTCTCAACGACGAAAACTCGGATGTCAAGGCCATGCTACAGGCCGCTGAGGACAAGACCAAGCGCGAGTTCCTGGATGAGTATCACAAAAAGTTGGGCACAAGCTAAACAGTATGCGGGCCTGTCCGGCGCATCGCGCCGGACAGGCCCGCCCGCATGGGCTGCGGCGGTATCGTTCAGGTTTGCAGATCGGGGGAAATGACGTGCTAGTAAGTAAATCCCGCCCTTCGGCGCAGAGCGTGGTGCATGGTCTATTTGACCGGCGTACGCTCCAGATGATTTCCCGGGCCGTGCCCGCTATCGTCTTTCTGGCCCCAGCAACGATCAGCTTTATTTTGTTCCGCTATTATCCCTTGCTGCGTGGCATCTATATGAGTTTCTTCCGCTGGGACAGCGCTACTCCTCCCGGGGAATTCATCGGCCTAGGCAACTACTCCAACGCGCTGACTTCGGAACATTTCTATCTGCTGCTCAAGAATACGGTTATCCTCTTTGTTTTCGGAGTCCTGTTGGGTTTTTGGGTGCCCATTGCGCAGGCACTGGTATTGCACCAGCTGAGACAGGGCTACCAGACGTTTCGCTTTCTCTATGTGTTGCCGGTTGCGGTGCCCTCGATGGCTTTTCTGATGACCTGGATGTTCATCTGGTATCCCGAGTCAGGCGTGGCGAACGCGCTTATGAGAGTTTTGGGCTTGCCCGAACAGGCCTGGATCGCGGATCCTCAGTTAGTGAAGCTGTGCTTGAGAATACCCGGATTGATGGGCGGTGGCGTAGGTATCCTGATCTATACCGCGGCCATCCAAAACATCTCCGAAGAGGTGGTCGAGGCCTCCATTGTCGACGGGGCAACAGCCATCCAACGGACCACGCGCATCATTTTGCCCAACATCCTGCCCATCATCAATATCATGTTCGTTATCTCGTTGACCCAGAGTTTGCTGGCCTTTGATGATATCTGGATCATGACCCAGGGCGGGCCGGGCTATGCGTCCAGTACGTTGGTTATCGGCGTCTACCAACGGGCCTTTGTGCAGCATCAGTACGGCGTGGCCTCCGCCTGGGCCGTGCTCATCCTCATCCTCACGTTGGCATTCACCTGGATTCGCTTGAAGACGATGAATGATGAGAGGTATTAGGAGGGAGATCCCATGACCGAACAGACGCTCGCCGCCACAGTCGTAAAACAGAAAAGAACCGGAAACATACGGGACACCCGAGGAGACAAGGTCTTCAGGGCGATCTGCTATGTGATCAGCATCCTCTGGTGTGGTTTCACCGTGTTTCCGGTGTACTGGCTGTTCACCAGCACTTTCAAGGATGCGGTGGATATCAATAGGATGCCGCCGCTCTTTTTCCCAAGCTTGCCGGCCGCCTACACCGTGCGCCTGGACTATACTGAGCTCGCCGCGAGCGACCCCGAGGGGTTGGATCTGGCTGTTCGCGAGGACCTGGCGATTGCTTTGTGGCGCGTAACCGATCTGTTGCCCACAGTTCACCTGGGCAAGATAACTGCCGAGGCGTGGATCGGCGATCGCAAGGTGGCCGAGGCCTCGCTGCCCAAGTACCAGTATAGCCAGTATCGCGCACTCTGGCCTACCCAGCGCCTCAGCGACAACCTGGTGCGCAAGGAGATCGATCGCGCCCATTTTGTGACCAACCTGAAAATGGACCTGAATGGCTCACTGGAGGCCCGAAAACTGGGCGATACGACAACCGAATCGGCCGTCAAGGTCGCCAAGCAGTTCGAGGAAAAGATCCAGCCCAAAGGCCGTGTGTTAGCAGTGGGCGAACGGGTGGACTTGGGCATGCTGATCAACAGCTATGTGGTCGCCTGGCGCAGCCCAGGGCAGAGGTTTCCCAACCTCAGCATCGCCAATTATTTCCTGAACGGTCTCACCATCACCAGCGCGTTGATCCTGGCCCATTGGATAATCAGTGGTTCGGCCGGCTATGCGCTCTCGAGGCTTCTGAACCCCCGGCTCTCCAAGTACATAACCCTCTTTTTCCTCGCTACCATGATGGTGCCCAGCGTAACGACGCTGGTGCCCCTGTATGAACTGATAGGCAAGATGGGCTTCCACGACTCCTTCTGGGGGGTCATCCTGCCCGGTATTCCCGGCGCCTTTGCCATCTACCTGTACAAGGGCTTTTTCGACGCCTTGCCACAGGATATCCTCGACGCCTCGCGCATCGATGGCGCCTCCGAATATCGCACCTTTGCTCAGATCGCCATGCCCATGTCGCGCAACGTGTTCACAGTCATCGGGCTGTTGACCTTCCTGGCGTCCTGGAATGACTTTTTCTGGCCATTGCTCATCCTGCGAACGGCGAACAAATTCACGTTCACCCTGGCCCTCTACTTTGGTACGGCCGAAATGCGGCAGGCCCCCAATCTGGCCTCGGCCATGGCCCTGGCGGTCATCGCCGCCATACCCACGTTGATCGTGTTCGCGCTCTTTAGCAAGTCTATCCAGCAAGGGCTGGTGTGGAGCGGCCTCAAAGGCTGATCAGCGGGGGTATTGCTATTCTCTTACAAGAAAGGGGGCCGGCCGTTCGGCCCCCTTTGCTCTGTAGATCACTACTTTACCGGATCGCCAGATCCTCAGCTCACCCCGTTCTTGAGCGATCGGGTCTGATACTTGCAGGAGCAGGATATGCAATATCGTCCGTTCGGCCGGCTGGGCTGGCAAGGCTCAGCCCTCGGCTTTGGGTGCATGCGCTTGCCCACCACGGGGGGGCGCCATCGACGACTCCCTGGCCAGCGGTGTCCCCAGCGCATTCCCATCAGTGATTGGATGGCCTACATTCACCATGTGCTCGGCGAAGGAGGGCCCTACAGCCCAGCCGAGCGGCCTCAGCAATAGGAACACCCTTTGGAAGGAGACCCCGATGCAACAGGTATCCATTGGCTCTGCATCCGTTCTCTGCGCCACTCGTTTTCCTGGTGAGACGTCGCGGCACCTGACGTTCCGGGGCGTGAGCGCGGAATACAGATGGGCGTTACAGGACCTGGATCCTGCGTTCCCTGCTGATTGGTCGGGCTATAACTATCTCGTCCTGGAGCTGAGGAATTCCTCGCCGCAGCGCTTTTTCGTGCGCGCCCACACACCCGATGGCGTGCGGGTGCTGCGCATCCAGCCGGTGGGGCACGGTGTATGGTACCGCGCCGCTATCCCCCTCCAGTATTTCAAGGGCAAGGACCAGTCCGGCCATGACCTGGCCTCGACGATCAACCGGCCGCGGAACTCGTTCTGGATGTCGGTCGAGGGGCCATTCGGCAGCCTGGACAACGTGCAAGCCCTGGGGCTGGCCATGGAATACCCGATCGGCCAAGGGCCAGAGCGCCTGGCCCCCACGATCGAACTCCGGCTCCTGGGGCTGGCCCAAGACGATCCTGGCGCCGAGATCTTGGAGCAACTGCCGGTGGTCGACGAGTTCGGTCAGTGGCGACCCGTTGACTGGCCGGGCAAGGTCACAAGCCCGGAGCAACTGCGAGCCGAGTGGGCCGCCGAAGACCAGCGTCTGGCCAGTGGCGCGATCCGCTACACCCGTTATGGTGGCTACTCCAACACCCAGGCGCGAGCCACGGGCTTTTTCCGCGTTGAGGAGATCGACGGTCGGTGGTGGTTCGTCGATCCGGAGGGGCGCCTGTTCCTCTCTACTGGCGTCAACGGCACGGGCGCATACAGCCACACGCGCACCGCAGGCCGGGAGAGCTATTACGCCGTCATCCCGCCCGATGAGACGGGTCGAGGCGCATCGTTCTACACCATGAACCTGATGCGGCGCTACGGCGAGCAGTGGCAGGCCGCGTGGGCCGCGCAAACATTGCGGCGCATGGACGCCTGGGGGCTGAATACGATCTATGCCTGGGAGCGCACACTATTAGCAGCGGAGCCCAGAAAACCCTATGTGCTGACTGTGCGAGGCTGGCAGTCGGGCCCTGCCTTCCTGGGGATGCCCGATGTCTATGCCGAGGAATTCGCCCGCCAAGCCGACAAAGTCGCGGCGCGCGAGTGTGCGCCCTATCGGGATGATCCCTACCTGCTGGGCTATTTTGTGGGCAATGAGCCCCCCTGGCCTGATCGCGAATCCGAGTTGGTCGATATGATCCTGGCCGGCCCGCCCACGGCCATCCAGGGCCAAGCCAAGTCGTTCCTTGCTCACGGTGATACGCCAGGGCGGCGCAGGGAATTCGTGTTGAGGGCCTTTGAGCGATACCTGGAGATCATCAATGCGGCGCTTCGCCGACACGACCCTAACCACCTGAACCTGGGACTGCGTTTTGGCCTGGAGCCCCCTGAGGATATCATCCGCATGGGCCGCCATTTCGACGTGTACAGCCTCAACATCTATGGCATCGACCCCACGGCCAAGGTGGAGCGCGCCCATCGTTTTACCGGGCGACCCACGCTGCTGGGCGAGTTTCATTTTGGCACGCCGGGTCGTGGATTGGGAGCTGGCCTGGTGCAAGCTCGCGACCAGCGCGAGCGCGGTGTGGCCTACCGCTTCTATGTCGAGCAGGCGGCGGCCAACCCGTCACTGATCGGCGTGCACTGGTTCCAGTGGCTCGACCAGCCCGTCACAGGGCGCCCGGACGGCGAGAACTATAACATCGGGTACATCGATGGCACTGACCGCCCACATTGGGATTTCGTGTCTGGCGTGCAAGATGCCCACCGACGGCTCTATGCGGTCCATTCGGGCGCAGAGCCGCCGACCCATATCAAGGCAGAAAGGCAATAATCATGACCAAGATCACTGCCGTCAAGGCCATGCAGATCGCCCACTTGGGCACCGTCTACCCCGTGGGGCCGCAACAGGGAAGGCAGAAGACGCGACGGACGTACATCAAGATCGAGACGGACACTGGAATTTGCGGCTATGGCCCCTGCGGCGCAAGCGGGGCTTCGGCCCGGGAAACCCTCGCCCGCCTGGAGTTGGGCGGCGGGCGACATGGCAACTTGGGTCTGATCGGTAAGGATCCACTTGCCATCGAGGTTCACTTCCAGAACATGTTCCGTGCCGTGCCCCAGAACTGGCCCCCGGTTCGCGTGCTGAGCGGGGTCGATATCGCGCTATGGGACCTGGCAGGCAAGATCCTTGGCCAGCCCGTCTCCAAGCTGCTGGGCGGCAACTTCCGTGACGAGATTCCTCTCTACTCGCATTGCCCGGACGGGGATTTCTACCTGGACAAGATAGCCTGGCGAGATAAGGCCCAGGAGCTGCTCGCCGATCCGCGAGGCTTTCGCGCCTTCAAGGTGGATATCCACCATGCTTTTGGCACGATCATCCAACAGGTACTCCCCAGCATCAGCAGCGAGGATGCGCGCCGCGTGCACCGGATGTACACCTATGCCCGCGAGGCCTTTGGCGATGACGTGGATATCATCGTCCACTGTCACGACGAATTGGACGTGCCCAGCGCAATCAAGGTGGCCGAGGCGGTGGAGCCGATCAAGCCCTTGTTCTACGAAGACCCGCTCGATGTGCCTTTTTCCGAAAACTGGCTAGCACTGCGTCGGGCCACTCGCTTGCCAATCATGACTGGCGAGAACCTGGCCTGGCCCGAAGCCGTTTTGCCCTTCTTGCAGCACCAGGCGGTGGATGTGCTGCAGCCTGACCTGGTCAATGCGGGAGGGATCACCGGTACCAGGCGTATGGCGCACCTGGCCGGCCTGTACCGCATCCCTATCTGCTTGCACAACGTGGCGGGATGGGCTCTGGATATGGCTTCACAGCAGTTCTCGGCGGCTATCTTTAACTGCCCGATGATGGAATGCCTGCGAGAGGCGGATCAAGTGGCCGAGGCGGCGAGCAACGCGCCGGTGGTGCGGAACGGCCGCATGAGGGTGTCGACACTCCCAGGCCTGGGCTTGGATTTCGACCAAGAGTATCTCAAAGCCAACCTGGCCGAGGGCGAACCCTGGTGGGGCTGAACGGCCGGCTGACCTGTGACCGCGACGAAACATTCGATTTTGCGTTGGCGAAAGGATAAGACCCCTGTGCCCGATCGACCTCATGTGCTCGTCGGTATCTCCATGCATCCGCATGTCCTCGCGCGCCTGCGGGAGGCGGCCGAGGTTGATGTATCGCTTGCCTATGTTCAGGATCTACCCACCACGATCGCTCAGTATGACGGGATGATCGTCTATTCGCCGCGGTTCGATCCAGAGATCCTGGCTGGGGCGGGGCGGCTCAAGGTCATCGCTTGTCACGCCTACCCACCCGAAATCCTGGCCGCCGCCACTGCCCGCGGTATCCGCGTGACGCTGGCGCCCTCGCTGTGGGATACCGTGGCCGACATGGCCCTGGCCCTGATGTTCGCTGCGGCGCGCCACGTGGCTCAGGCTGACGCCGCGATCCGTCGCGGCGAATGGGGGCAGGCCGATCTCAAAGTGCGCTACTCGGGGCTCGATCTGTTCGGCAAGACGCTGGGGATCATCGGACTAGGGCGCATCGGCGAGATCCTGGCCCGCCGCGTTCGTGGTCTGGATATGAGGCTGCTATACTATGACGTGGTGCGCAAACCAGGGTTGGAGCAGGAGCTCGGCGTTGCTTACCGCACGCTGGAGCAGTTGCTCCATGAATCGGACATCGTATCGGTCCAGCTCCCGCTCAACGATGAGACGCGCGGCCTGATCGGAGAGCGCGAATTTCGCTTGATGAAGCCGGACGCCATCTTGATCAATACGGCGCGGGGTGCTATCCTGGATGAAGCGGCGCTTTGCCGGGCGTTGCAGAAACGTTGGATCGCCGCGGCCGGGCTGGATGTCCTGGCCGAAGAACCGATCCGGCCCGATAGCCCATTGCTTGGACTGGACAATGTCGTGCTTGCGCCACATTTGGGTGGCTCGACAAAAGAGTGCGATGGGGTGCTCGTCGAGGACACTATCCGCGTCTTGGATGGCCGAGAGCCCCTGCACCCGGCCGCGCGTTAGCTTCTGGTTGGGCTTTGCTGGAAGTCTTGGTTCTGGAGGGAAGAACGATGAAGATCACACGTTTGGAGACACTCTGTCTTTCTCGTCCGCATGAGCTAGATCGGCAATGGGTCACCTCCCGCTACCGCACCATCAAAGCGGATGGTGCTATCGTGCTGATCCACACCGACGAGGGCCTGACGGGGATCGCCGAGGCCAGCGCCTACGGTTGGCCGCTGCGCATACGCGAGTGGGTGGACTGGCTCTCGCCCGAGCTCGTAGGACACGACCCGCGCGACCCGCGCATCGTCCCCCACCCCAACGGACTATCGCGGCCACACGATTGCGCCGTGGCGGGCATCGATGCCGCCCTGTGGGACCTGAAGGGCAAGATCGAAGGCAAGAAGGTCTGCCAGCTGCTCAAGGCCGACCCGCTGGACAAGGTGCGTCTCTATGCCTCCAGCGGTTGCCGCTACGACTGGCGCAAGGACCCACATCAGTTGATCGAAGAAGCACTGGAATATGTTGATATGGGCTACACAGCCATGAAGTTCCGCATCGGCACCGAGTGGACCTGGGACGGTGTGACCGTGGACCGCTTTCTGGGATTGGTTCGCGAGCTGGCCCAAGCGGTGAATGGGCGGATGGGCCTGGCACTAGAGGGAAACACCCGCTTTACCGAAGACCAGGCCATGGCCATCGGCAAGGAGATCGACAAGCTCGGCTTTATCTGGTTCGAGGAACCGATGCCGCGTGATCAGATCGATGGCTATGCCCGCCTGTGCGCCGCGCTGGATTTGCCAGTCTCTGGCGGGGAGGGCTTTACCACGCTGGAGCAGTTTCGCCCCTACCTGGACAAAAAAGCCTACGATATCGTCCAGCCCGACGCGGGAATCTGCGGCATTACCGAGTGCCTGCGCATCGGCGAGATGGCCCATCGCTTTGGCGTGGATCTGATCCCCCACAGCTGGCACAATGGGCTGATGGCCATGTCCAATGGACATATGGTGGCCGCGCTGCCTAATCCGCGCTTCCTCGAGCTGTGCATGATCCAAGGGCCCCTGCAATGGGAGATCATCGCCGGTCCACCGCCTATACAGGATGGCTACCTGGTCTTCCCGAACAAGCCCGGCCTGGGTGTAGACCTGGCCGATGACGTGGAGGCCAAGTTCCCCTATATCGAGGGAAGTTATGCCATCCAGGTAGAGAGGTAATCACCTCGCTTCTTGCCCAAATTGGGACGAAGGGCTATCGAGATTGGCTTTCCGGCTGGGACCTGCCCAGGCGAAGACGAGGCAGAATGCCTCGCGTGTCCAGCCGGAGAGCTATTTGACAGCCCCGCTCGGCCATGCTACAAAATGCCGTCGAGTTTTTCATTCACGGAGGTGCTATGGTCAACGCATTGCGTATCAATGCTCAAGATAACGTCGTGGTCGCCCTATCCGATCTACCCGCAGAAACGGTGCTCGAGTTCGCCGGAAGCGATGCGGTCCCTCCGGTGACCGCCCGTGAGCCGATCCCCTTTGGTCACAAGGTGGCTCTCGTGTCCATCGCCCAGGGGCAGACAGTGGTCAAGTATGGCGCCAGCATCGGTCTGGCCAAGACGGATATTCAGCCGGGTCAGCATGTGCATGTGCATAATCTACTCAGTGTGCGTGGAGCGGCGAAACAATGAGCAAAGATACGTTTCTGGGTTTCAGGCGTCCGTTTGGCGTTGCGGGGGTTCGCAACCTGTTGGCGGTCATCCCGTCATGCGGCTGCGCCACGCACGCCGCAAGCATGATCGCCGCTCGCGTGCCGGGGGCCGTGCTTCTCGATTACACCGGCGGCTGCGGGGAGACCGAGGCTGATGTGCAATTGGCCAGCCGGTTGCTAGCCCAATGTGCCCGCCATCCCAACGTTGTCGGCAGCATCGTTGTTAGCCTGGGCTGCGAGACACTCAATGCCACTGCCATGGCCGAGGACATTGCTCGTGGCCATGCGCCCACCGAGTTGCTGGTCATCCAGCGTGAGGGCGGCACTCGGCGTACGGCGGAAAAGGGGGCCACGCTGGCCCAGAAGATGCTCTCAGGCGTGGGCGAGCTGGTGCGCGAGCCCTTCCTTGCCTCCGAGCTGACGATTGGCCTGGAGTGCGGCGGATCCGACGCCACCTCGGGGATGGCAGCCAACCCCGCCATGGGCGTCTTTAGTGACCTGATGGTCGCGCAGGGCGCCAGGGTCATCCTGGCGGAGACGAGCGAGCTCTTGGGCGCAGAGCAGATCTTGGCCCAGCGCGCTGTGGATCCCGACGTGTGCGAGCGGCTGCTGCGGACGGTGGAGGATTGTGAAAAGTGGCTCAAGGCCACGGGCGAGGATTTCATGGGCAAGCAGCCCGCCCCGGGCAACGTGCTCGGGGGCATCTCTACCGTGGAAGAGAAGGCCTTGGGTGACGTGCTCAAGGGTGGGACCACGCCCGTGGTGGACGTGTTGGCCTATGGCCAGCCCCCCACGCGCGCCGGGCTCTCGTTCATGGATACGCCCGGCAATGATTTGGCTTCGGTCACAGGCCTGGTGTCCGCTGGCTGCCAGATCGTGGTCTTTACTACTGGGCGTGGCAACCCCATGGGTAACCCCATCGCTCCGGTGATCAAGATGACCGGCAATGCAGCGACCTATGCGCGCATGGGCGAGGATATGGATGTCGATGCCAGCACCATCATCAGCGGCGTCGAGTCGCTGGAGCAGGTGGGCCAGAGGGTCTACGACCTCTGCCTGCGCGTTGCTTCGGGCGAGCGTACAGCCGCCGAGTTGACCGGCCACAACGAGTTCTCCGTGCTGCGTTACGGGCCGGTGTACTAGAGCGGGCCGGGCAAGATGCCCGGCGTACAAAGGAGGGGACCAATGGACCTATCCTGGTTGGAGCAGGCTACGCGGCAGGAGTTGGCCGGGTGCCGCATCGTCGCCTATGATGGCACGGCGCTCTTTACGCCCGATGGCCTGGGGCACTATGGTGCGCTCTGGACGCGCGACTTTTCCTATATGGTGGAGAATGCCTGGCCACTGTTCGATCCGGCGGAGGTTCGGGCGGCCATCGAGTACCTGCTGCGCGGCCAGCGCGCCGATGGCTGCACCCCAGACCGGGTGCAGGCCGATGGGCGCCCGGTCTATAGCGCCGGCGCCGCGGACCGGCCCTTGGGAGAGCCCCCGACCGACAATGGACAGTTCATGGTTAACCTTGTATA